>NZ_JALIQR010000010.1:0-125038 GCF_023634005.1 Bowdeniella massiliensis | reverse complement strand
AACGATGTCGCGAGACATCTGTCATGTGTCAGTGTGCTGTGGCTGTCAAGGATGTCGCGAGACAGCTGTCAAGTATCACCGGCCAGGCCCGCGCAGATTGGTGTCAACTATGTTCTGACACTGCACACCCTTAGCTCCACAATGTAAGTCACTTTAGCTGACTTTCTCCCGGAATCGCTCGCGATTCCGGGTTTTTTCTATCCTCTAGAGCGTTGTCGCCGGTCGGTAGAGCGCAGCGACGGCGCCGGAGGCAAAGGTAGGACGCCTGAGGAGCTCGAGACGGAGCTGGTTAGGTAAACCGGTCAGCAATCTCGGTCCATGGCCCGCGACGATCGGGTGGATCACGAACTCATCAACCAAGCCCCATTTCGCGAGGGATTGGGGGAGTCTCGCGCCACCCACGATGAGGAGGCCGCCCGTTTGTTTCCTTCAGGTCGCGGACTGCTTGTTCGACATCGCCTCGCAAGAGCTGCACATTCCACGTCACCGAGGCTCCATTAATTCCTCGTCCGTAGTAACCCCTGCCTCGTGGTCACAGCAACCGTCAAGGGTGAGGTTAATTGCGTAGCGCAGCAGCCTCGGCACGATCTTCTCCCGTGACGGCAGTGTCTGAGGCTGTCCAATCTAAGGATCTCAGCATGCTGAGGGCAACGCTTTCGCGGAATACATTAAATTGTGACTCTCCCCGCCTTCCCTGCTGCGGGATCGAGGTGCAGGGGCCGGGGGCGATGCGGTCACGCTCAGTGCCAGCGGGCAGCAATCTCCGATGCAGCCGCGCTCACAGCGCCGATCCGGTAGAAAAAAGATGCTCTACTCTTTTTCATATCTATAGTCAGTTTTATTTTTCTGGCGCTGTTTTGGTGGGGATGGAGGGTCCTCATTGGACGGGTCGGCATGACGCAAGGTGACGTGAATTCCAAGCAGATCACACTAACCGTTTTTGTGATCCATGCGTTGTCGACACGGATGCCCAAAACCAATTCGTCTCTGTACCCTTGAGGCATGGTAATTCCGGGAGTTGCACATCAAACCCTTGCGCAAATGGTGGCGACAGAAGTCAAAAAACGGGTCTTAGACCAGACATTCGCACCTGGTCAGAGACTCGGCGAGGCCGCGCTTGCTGAAGAATTCGGCGTTTCGCGTGTGCCCGTTCGTGAAGCACTGCAGGAATTGGCGACGAGTGGCCTGATCGAACGGCGACCGCGGCGCGGTTTTTTCGTCCGCGAGACTTCCACTGAGGAACTTAACGACCTCATCAGTGTCTCAGCGGCGCTAGACCAGATTCTGTTTAGCCGACTCGCAAGCGCGATGACCCAAGACGCGCTTGCAGAGATTGAGGATCTGTTCAGTCGCACCCAGGATGCGATCGATGCCGGCAACACCGGGGACGCGATTGGATTCAACGCGGAATTCCATGCGCTTGCTCGCAAGCACTGCGGCTCCTCGATACTGCAAGAAATCGTCGAACGGATCGAAACGCGTCTGGTGTGGATCGTGACGCAGCACGATGACCCGCAGCAGTTCCTCGATGTCCACCGAGAGATCGTGCGAGCCGCCCGTTCTGGTAATTCTGACCGGCTGGCCGACGCGATCGCCCACCATGCGATGGTCAGCGAGAAGGCCGTGTTGCACCACCAGAGCGGCCAAGGTCACTAACCAGTAACGTCCCTGGCATCTCACGTGGCGCTGACCTAAGAGACGGGGTCTGCACTCCCCAGACCTCGTCGCCGCGTCAATTTCGTGTTACCTTCGACACATGCGTGTAGAAGATATCGTGAAGAAGAAGGGCACGGATGTCGTGACCCTGACCTCGGACTCGACCATTTCGCAGCTGCTGTCAACCCTCAGCAAGCACTCAATCGGAGCGGTCGTCGTTGTCGACAACGATCAGGTCGTGGGAATCGTCTCCGAGCGTGACGTTGTGCAACGCATTGCTGAAACGGGATCGGTGGATGGCCAGATTTCCCAGATCATGACGAGTGATCTCGAGACGTGTGTGTACAGCGATGAGATTCAGACGCTCGCGTCAAAGATGACCGAGCGGCGAATCCGTCATCTTCCCGTCATGGATGGGGACACACTTGTCGCGATTGTCTCGATCGGCGATGTCGTGAAGTCGCGGCTCGATGACTTGGAAGCCGAGCGCGATCACCTGCACGGCTTCGTTCACGGCTAAGCTGCTAATAGCGGGTTTGCGCCCGCTGTCCGAGCAGGAAGACACCGTAGCGTGAGGTGTCTTCGTAATGCTCCTGCGCGGTATCAAGGGCGTCATAGGCATCGGCATCGTTGACGCCGAAGTCCTGCTGGACTACCGCCCGGTTCTCCAGGCGGTCATAGACAAATAGCGTGTGGCTCTGGGCTTTAAGGAACTCCACGGTCACCGCTTTCGGTAGAGGGTCTTGACTTGGTACTGAGGCTCACTCGTGACGTTAATACCGAGATTTCGGAAGATGCTCTCGTCAACCGAGCCGAGGATCGTGGTCGTATGGACCTCGCAACCGCGCAACTTTTTCAACTGGGCTAGCGCTTGCCTGGCGTACTCCGAAGAATCCGCCGAGACCGACAGGGCAATGAGGACCTCGTCTGTGTGAAGTCTTGGATTCCGGCTCCCCAGGTGCTCAGTTTTCAGCGTTTGGATCGGAGCAATCGACGCCGGCGCGAGAAGCTGAACCTCATCGTCAATACCTGCGAGTACCTTTAATGCATTCAGCAGCATTGCCGCACTGCAGCCGAGCAGGGGAGTCGTCTTTCCGGTGACGATCTGTCCATCGGCGAGCTCAATCGCGGAGGCCGGACCTTTCGTGCGCTTGGCAACCTCAAGCGCGGGGCGCACGACCGCTCGGTCATGGGGCGTGATGCCGAGTTTGCCCATGAGCAACGAAATCCGTTGCGAGATCGTGGGATCGAGTTCATCTCGGCGTTCTTCGACGAGCGCCTTGTAGTAGCGCCGGATGATCTCTTGCCGGCCGGCTTCGCGACATACCTCGTCATCGGAGATGCACGAGCCGACCATGTTGACGCCCATGTCGGTGGGCGACTGGTATGGGCAGCCGCCCGCAATCTCATCGAGCAGGACTTTGAGGAGCGGAAAGACTTCGGCGTCGCGGTTATAGCTCACGGCTTGGATGCCGTAGGCGGCGAGATGGAATGGGTCGATCAGGCTGACATCATCGAGGTCTGCTGTTGCCGCCTCGTAAGCGAGATTCACCGGATGATCGATGGGCAGGTTCCAGATCGGGAAGGTCTCGAACTTGGCATAGCCCGATTGGATGCCGCGCTCGTGATCGTGATAGATCTGCGACAGACACGTCGCAAGCTTTCCCGACCCCGGCCCCGGCGCCGTCACGATGACAAGGTCACGAGTTGTTTGGATGTACTCGTTTCGTCCAAAACCGTTCTTCGAGACAACGGTTCGCGTATCGGCCGGATAGCCCTTGATTGTGCGGTGGCGACTAACTTTCAGCCCGAGCCGCTCCAGGCGGTTTTTGAAAGACCTCGCAGCGGCGTTGGCTTCATCCAGCTGGGTCAAAACAATATTGTCGACGAGGAAACCTCGTTCGCGGAAAATATCGACGAGCCGCAGGGCGTCATCTTCGTACGGAATTCCGAGATCCGCACGAACCTTCTGGCGTTCCAGATCCTTAGCGTTGACGACCACGACGATCTCGATCTCGTCGACGAGGGTCTGGAGCATCGCTATCTTATTGTCGGGCGTGAAGCCTGGCAGGACGCGGGAGGCATGCATGTCATCGAAGAGTTTGCCACCCATCTCCAGGTAGAGCTTGCCGCCGATTTGCTGGCGTCGGGCATCAATTTGTTGCGACTGGAGAGAGATGTATCGTTCGCGATCGAAACCAATGGCGTGGGGCAGCACGAATGAGAGTCTAGTAGATCGCCGCATCTGTGGTGGGGTGTGGCCAGCACACTAGACTCACGCCATGGCAGAGAACAAAACGAAGCCGACGGAGGTCTCCGTCGCGGAGTTTCTTCATACGGTCCCTGAGCGTTGCCAAGCAGAATCAGCAGAGCTCATCACCATGATGAAGACGATCTCGGGTAAGGAGCCAGTGATGTGGGGGCCATCCATCATCGGGTTCGGTAGCCAGCACTATCGATACGACTCCGGTCGTGAAGGCGATATGCCCCAACTCTCGTTCAGTCCGCGAAAGAGCGCCATTACGATCTATTTTTCGGAAGGCTTCGAACACTACGGCACCGAACTGAAAGAGCTCGGTAAGCACCGAAGCTCGGTGTCCTGCCTCTACGTCAACAAGCTCGCCGACATCGACGCTGCGGCGTTGGAAGCGATGGTGAAGAAGTCGTGGACGATCGCCAACGCGAGCGCCAAGCCCCGAACCGTTGAGGAATACATAGCTCAAGTGCCGGCCAATGCGCGCGAGCAGTTTCTGGCGCTGCGCTCGCTCGTACGCTCGATCGTGCCAGACCTTCATGAGGTGCTGAGCTACGGCATCGTTGGCTACAAGGCGGACCCGAAGAAGCGGGCCCTCGTGTTCATCTCTGGATTCAAAGACCACGTGGGAATCTATCCGGTGCCGCACGATGACGAGCTGCGCAAAGAACTTGCTCCGCATATCCGAGGCGAGGGCAGTCTATGGTTCGAACTCGATGGTGAGCTGCCCGTGGATCTCATCACCAAGGTTGTGCAGGAGCTGACGTGAACGACCGGAAAATCAAAGCCTGCGAAACGGGCTCGGGAATCTCCTGGGACCGGTGGCTGGCAATCTTAACGCCGCATTCCGATGCTTCTCACACTGAGATCGCCCGCGTGGCGCTCGCCGCCATTGAGGCTGAAGGCGAATCGAGCAGGCCGCAGTGGTGGGCGCAGTCATGCGCGGTCACCTTCGTAGACGATGACCGCCGGGCGCGAAGACTTTGCGGGCACCGTGATCGTGGGGGAGCCGCGCGTCAGCTCCACCGAGAAGTGGCGTTACTGGCGCTGCGACCTGGACGATGGCTCCAAGGTCAGTGTCAATATCCAGACCAAACCTGCCGGCGATAAATCGACCCTGGCGGTCAATCACGACAAACTTGCTAGCGCTGCTGATGTCGAGGTGTGGCGAGCGTTTTGGAAGTCGTTTCCGCAGAAGTAAAAAGCTCCGAGTAGGCGGTGCGGATGTGGTGTTCCGCAATCCCGGCAGCGCGCTTCGCATCGCGCGAACGCAGGGCATCGACTAGCGCCTGATGCTCCGAGGCTAGCCGGCGACGAAACGCTTCCCAGTCCTCCAACTCGCGCGAGGCGCGATAAATGGGGGCCGCCACCGAGACACGCACGGCGTGGGTAAGGTCAGTCACCAGCTCATTGCCGCTCATATGCGCGATCGCGATATGGAATTCCGTGTCGAGTTCGTTGAATCCGTCGAGATCAAGGTCTGGCCGAGCCATCTCCCTCGCCAGTGCGGCAACTTCCGTCAGCTGCTCGTCAGTGGCGCGATCGGCCGCAAGGTTCGCACTTGATGTCTCTAGTGCGATTCGCGTTTCCATGATCGAAGACAGATCAAAACCGCCGAGTTCGACGTGGAGTCGGACCAGCGTAGCCAGGGCATCGGCAGGAGAGGGCGAGATCCTCGTTCCACTCGCAGGACCGCGACCGACCCCCGAGGTCATGATGCCCTGTGCTTGGAAAACTCTGATGGCTTCGCGCACCGCGGTACGCGAGACCCCCAGGTGGGAGGCCAGTTCGCGTTCGGGCATGACTTGGTCCCCGGCGACCATGCGGCCGCTCGTGATTTCGTCTTCGATGTAACGCAGCACCGTATCGACACTCGCCTGCATGAGACCAATTATGTCCGGTTGCGCCAATTTTGTATGATTAGGCCATACATGTATGGTCTAACCATATCTAGTAGTGGCCATGAACACCGGAGTGACGATGACGTTCCAGCCCGACATAGCCCCTTTGGGCAGCCTCGCGGTTTCCGCCCTCGTGGCGCTCTTGCCCCTCGTGACGATGTTCGTCACGCTCGGTATTCTGCGGTGGAAAGCTCACCTGGCGGGCCTCGCATCGCTGGCCGTTGCCCTGATCGTGGCGGTCGCGGCATTCAAGATGCCCGCATCCCTCGCATTGCTCAGCGCCACCCAGGGCGCGGCCTTCGGAATCTTTCCCATTACCTACATCGTTCTCGCAGCGGTCTGGCTCTATGAGCTGACTGTTGTGTCCGGCAGATTTGAAGACCTGCGGGCGACTTTTGGCCTGGTGAGCGATGATCCTCGGATTCTCGCGATCCTTATTGCCTTTTGTTTTGGTGGACTGCTCGAAGCGCTTGCTGGTTTCGGTGCACCGGTCGCCATCACGGGAGTCATGCTGGTCGCCGTCGGCTACCGTCCGATGCGGGCCGCGGTCACGGTACTCATCGCTAATACGGCGCCCGTCGCGTTTGGCGCCGTCGCCATTCCGATCATCACGGCCGGAAACCTCACCGGCATCGACTACCACGAAATCGGCGGGTATGTGGCTGCCCAGACCGCGTCACTTGCATGGTTCATCCCGCTCATCCTGCTGCTCGTGACCGATGGGGTGCGCGGACTGCGCGACGTCTGGCCCGTAGCCCTCGTCGTGGGTGTGTCCTTCGCGCTCGGCAAATGGATTTCGGCGAATTACATCTCCGTCGAGCTCACCGATGTCATCGCCTCATTGCTGGCGCTGGCCGCATGTGTCGCTTTCCTGCAAGTTTGGCGTCCGAGAGGAACCAAGGAGGCGCAAGAGCGGTTGCGGCAAGAAGCCGGCGGCCAGGCTATCGCGCCGACCGCCCGCCGCGAACTCACTGCCCAGCGGATTGCGATGGCGCTCGTGCCCTACATCCTCGTCGTCGTGGTCTTTGGCATCGCCAAGCTCGTGCGGCCTGTCACGTCGGCATTGACCGCAACCGACCTCACCTTCGGGTGGCCGGGCCTCGATGGCCGAGTCTTGACTGCTGCGGGCGAGGTATCGACCTCAACGGTCTATACCCTGTCCTGGCTGTCATCTCCTGGCACGATCTTGATCCTGACGGGAGTCATTGTCGCCCTCGTGTAACGGGTATCGGCGAAGCAAGCCGCCCGGACATTCATCGAGGTGCTTGGCCGACTTCGGTTTACCTTCATGACCATTGGTTCGGTCCTGGCGCTCGCCTACGTCATGAACTTCTCGGGGCAAACCCATGCCATCGGTACCTGGATTGCTGGGACGGGGGCGGCCTTTGCCTTCCTTTCTCCCATCCTTGGCTGGATTGGTACCGCGGTGACCGGATCAGATACCAGCGCTAACGCACTGTTTGCCACGTTGCAACAAACCGCTGCCATCAATGCCAATATCGATCCGACGCTTCTCGTCGCCGGAAACACCTCCGGTGGCGTCGTCGGAAAGCTCATCAGTCCTCAAAACCTCGCGATCGCGGCGACTGCCGTCGGCCTGGTTGGTCGAGAGTCTGACATTCTTCGAAAGGTCGTCGGTTGGTCCGTTGGCCTGCTCATTGTGCTGTGCCTACTCGTAGGCTTGCAATCAACCCCCATCCTGTCGTGGATGCTGCCCTAGGAGATTTGCGTTGACTACCGTCGCTCTGTTCGCCACCTGCATCAATGACACGATGTTTCCCTCGACACCAAAGGCTGTCGTCAAAGTCCTGCGTCGCCTTGGCTGTGATGTTGACTTTCCGCGGGAACAAACGTGCTGTGGGCAGATCTTCACAAATACCGGTTATTTCGATGAGGCCACAACTTCGGTGCAGACCTATCTACGGGCATTTGAGAAATACGACTACGTCGTCGGCCCCTCGGGTTCCTGCATCGGCGCGATTCGCCACCAACATCCGATGCTCGCCCGGCGCCTACTGGAGCGAGGGGAGATATCGGAGCGCGTCGTCGACAGGATCGATCAGATCGCGAATAAGAGCTACGACTTTCCCGAGTTCCTGATCGACGTCCTCGGTGTCAGCGATGTGGGCGCCTACTTCCCGCATCGCGTCACCTACCATCCGACGTGCCACTCGCTGCGAATCACGAAGGTCGGAGATCGGCCCTATCAGCTGCTGAAGGCGGTCCGTGGGCTGAGCTTGGTTGACCTGCCCGATGCGGACCGGTGCTGCGGGTTTGGCGGGACCTTCTCGGTAAAGAACCCTGATGTGTCGACCGCCATGGCAGCCGATAAAGCGCGAAACGTCGCGGCTACCGGCGCCGAGTATCTCGTGGCCGGCGACAACTCGTGCCTGATGAACATTTCGGGAGTACTTGATCGGACGAAGGCCGGAATCAAGCCCATTCATCTCGCTGAAATCCTGGCCCACACCGAAGGAGATGCGTGACCATGACGGAGCATCGGCTCACCCCAGCGCCACCCAAGGGCGACCTCACGGACTCGCCCCGTTTTCCTGCAGCAGCCAAGGCAGAAATCGGTAACGTCCAACAACGCAAAAACCTCTATCACGCCACACACACGATCCGCGTCAAGCGGGCGAACGCCGTCGCCGAAGTGCCGAACTGGCAAGAGCTGCGCGCAGCGGGCGAAGCGATCAAGAACCGGGTGCTGCGAAACCTCGATACGTACCTGATGCAACTGGAAGAGTCCCTCACTCGTAACGGTGCGACCGTTCATTGGGCGCGCGATGCCGCGGAAGCCAACGCGATCGTCACCGACCTCGTCAAGGCTGCCCAAGCCCAAGAGGTCGTCAAGGTGAAATCGATGGCGACCCAGGAAATCGAGCTTAACGAAGCGCTCGAGGAGGCAGACATCGCCGCCTGGGAAACTGATCTCGCCGAACTCATCGTGCAGCTTGGTCACGACCGCCCCAGCCACATTCTCGTGCCGGCGATCCACCGTAACCGAAGCGAAGTACGCGAGATATTCCTTGAGGAGATGGGGCAGTACGGAACTCCCGCGCCTCCGGATCTGAGCGATGACCCGGCCGATCTGGCGGGAGCCGCGAGGACACATCTGCGGGACAAGTTCATGCGGGCATCGGTAGGGATTTCCGGTGCCAACTTCGCGATCGCGGAGACTGGCTCGCTGGTCGTCGTGGAATCGGAAGGCAACGGCCGAATGTGCCTGACGCTGCCCGAAACCCTCATCTCGGTGGTGGGTATCGAGAAGGTTCTGCCGACGTTCGACGACGTCGAAGTCTTCATGCAGTTGCTGCCGCGAAGCTCGACGGCAGAACGAATGAACCCCTACACCTCTGTGTGGTCAGGGGTGAGCGAGGGCGATGGACCGACAAACGTCCACGTCGTTCTGCTCGATAACGGACGGACCAACGCGCTGGCCGATCCCGCCGGCCGAGAAGCACTGCGGTGCATTCGCTGCTCGGCTTGCTTGAATATCTGCCCGGTCTTCGAAAAAGTGGGCGGGCACGCCTACGGTTCGGTCTATCCCGGCCCGATCGGCGCGATCCTCAACCCGCAGCTGCGGGGCACCGAGTCAGCGGTGGATAAGTCGCTACCGTTTGCCTCCTCCCTGTGCGGCGCCTGCAACGACGTGTGCCCGGTGAAGATCCCGATCGCCGACCTGCTCGTGCACCTGCGCGGCAAGGTGGTTGATTCCAAGCGAGGCACGCCTAGCGCCGAGGCAGCCATGATGAAAGCTGGCTCCTGGGTCATGGCAGATCACGCCCGGCTGGAGGCCGCGCAACGAGCCTCGGGCCTCAGCGGCAAGGCGCTCGGCCGGTTCACCGACCACATTGGCGCGTTGCCGTGGCCCATCTCTAAGTGGACGAACGCTCGGGATGTGCCACTGCCGCCCGAACAGTCCTTCCGGCAGTGGTGGCAGGAGGAGAAAGACAAGTGAGCACCGCACGTGAGGAGATCCTGGCCCGAGTGCACAGCGCACTTGCCGACATTCACGACGGCGATCCCGAGGTGAATGCGCCGATCGACTGGAGCTATGCAGAGGCTGTCGAGCTTGACGGCGAGCTGCTCGACGTGTTCGCCGAACGGGTTGCGGAATATCGTGCAACGGTCGTGCGATGCACCCCGAAAGACCTGCCAAACCGCGTGGCTAGCGCCATTGCTGATCTGGGGGCGGATTCGATGCTCGTCCCTCCCGGACTCGAACGCGGCTGGCTCTCGCAGTTACCACCCGAGGTCCGGCTCGTGACGGAGGATGAGCCGCTGAGCCCCGAGCGCCTCAACGATATTGCGGGCGTCATCACCGCCGCAGCGGTCGGCATCGCGGATACGGGAACCATCATCATGGACCACGGCCCCGACCAAGGGCGAAGAGCGCTGACCTTGGTGCCTGACCGTCACGTGTGCGTCGTACGGGCAAGCCAGGTCGTTTCGGGCGTCGCCGAAGCCGTCGCTCGCGTCAAACCCGCCGTGACCAGTGGCCAGCCGCTGACCTGGATTAGCGGCCCCAGTGCCACGAGCGATATCGAACTCTCCCGTGTCGAGGGTGTACACGGACCTCGCAACCTGTACGTCATCCTCGTAGCGGAAACTGACTAATCGCTCGCGGGCAGGTCGCGATGAAAATCGCGGCCGGCCGCGATGTGCCACTGCTCGCCGGTGAGCTGCGGATGGTGAGGCGCTCGAACGATCGCCCACAGGAAGAACACGAGTTCGGCGACCTCGGATCGCAGGCGCCAGCGTACGGCCCCTGCCTCGGCGCGACCCAGAAGCTCGATTTCTTCTGCTGCCGTAATCGAGACATAGTCGAGCGCACCCCAGCCCCAAAAGTGGATCCCACTGCTCGTTACCAAATAGAACCCGAGCTGGGAGACGCACAGCGCTCCGGATTCGCCCGCCACCCACCGGGGAGTCATAGCAGCCTCGGCGGCGCGGCGCCGGCGAGCATTACGCGCCGCCTGTCCTGCCATGATGCCCGCGCTGATGAGCAGCCCAATCTTTCCGGTCGCGAGGAACAGGCCGCGGCTTTTGTCGTAGCTGCCGTCTGAGCCAGGAACAAATGCGGAGAGCTGAAAATTCGACGCCGCAATGATGTGTTCTCGAGCCGGATCGCCCTGCATCGCAAACGGTACGGGCACGATCGGAAGATTACGCTGGGCCATGATCGAATCGACGAGAGCAAGCAGCGCGTTGATCCGGGGATCCTGCGTCCGAGAGCTCGACATGTCACCTAGCTTACCGAGCGTGAGAACGCGCAGCGGGTTCGTCTCCCTGAGCCACGTGGGCTATAAAGATTGGAGACGGAAGGAGGCCGACATGTCGCATCGGCCCAGTGTGGCGCTCGGAGCTCTCGGTGGCACCATCGCCATGACACCATCGGACACGAGCGAGGCAGTTACTCCGCAGATGTCGGCGGCAGATCTCATCGCAGCGGTTCCAGGGCTCGCCGATATCGCCAATATTCGCGCCACCTCACTCAGCAACCTCGCCTCGCCGGCCATGACGATGACAGAGGTCCTTGCCGCGCTTAGTTTTGCGCGTGCGGCCATCGCCGATGGCGCTCGCGGAATCGTCCTGACCCACGGCACAGACACGCTAGAAGAAACGGCCTTCCTCCTCGACCTCCTGTGGGACCAGCCCGAACCACTCGTGATCACCGGGGCGATGCGCTCGCCGAGTCAGCCCAGCGCCGACGGGCCCGCCAACCTCATCGCTGCCATCCGCGCGGCGATCAGCCCCGACCTTCGTGGCTGCGGCGTCCTTGTTGCCTTCAACGACGAAATCCACCTGGCCCGAGCCGTCACGAAGTCCCATTCGACGTCGCTGTCTACCTTCCGTTCGCCCGACTGGGGACCCATTGCGCGAGTTGCCGAAGGACACGTAACCGTCATGCTGCATCCGGCCAAGCGGCTCGATCCGCTGCCAGTTCCGCCACCTTCGGACGTTTCGATTCCGATCGTTGAAGTGGGGCTCGCCGAGGGTGGCAGCTATCTGCCGGCGTTGGCGGCGACGGGGATCGACGCGCTCATCGTGGCAGCCTCGGGGGTTGGCCACATGTCGCCGGCCGCAGCCGACCACTGCGAGTATCTCGTGGCTGGCGGGCTACCCGTGATCTTCGCGACCAAGACGGGTGCCGGGCGGACGCTCGAAGGGACCTACGGATACCCCGGCAGTGAAACCGATCTGCTCTCGCGCGGACTCATCGGGGCCGGCAGCCTCAGCCCGCGCAAGGCGCGCCTGCTCACGCATGTGCTGGTGCGCGCGGGCAGGAGTAGAGACCAGATGAGAGGTGAGTTTTTACGGCGCGGCTAAAGCGCCCACGCCGGACTCCTTGTGGCGAACGCGCGCGAGATCGCGCAGCGTGATTGCCTGGAGGCATGGCTACCGCGCATGACCAGCTGACCTTCCAAAACCCCGTAACGCGCTTCGCGGAGATTTCCCCGCCGAAGCAACACCAAGAAGAACCCGGCCTCGACGCCGAACTCAAACCCAAGGCCGACCGCGGCGAAGAAACCTACCGTGGCACTGGCCGCCTCAAGGGCCGCAAAGCCCTTATCACCGGCGGTGACTCCGGAATCGGTGCCGCCGTCGCGATCGCCTTCGCGCGCGAAGGTGCCGACGTCGCGATCGGTTACCTGCCGGCCGAAGAAGAAGACGCCCAGCACGTGAAGAGCATCATCGAAGCCGAGGGCCGCACCTGCGTGCTCATCGCCGAAGACCTCTCGACGAAGGACGCATGCGAGAAGCTCGTGGCCGAAGCCGTCGAGGGCCTGGGTGGACTCGATGCCCTCGTCAACAACGCGGGTAAGCAGATTTCGGTCGAGAACTTCGAGGATCTGAGCGACGAACAGGTGGTGGAGACCTTCGACGTCAACATCATCGCGATGTTCCGGATCTGTCAGGCGGCGCTCCCGCATCTCTCCCCGGGATCGACCATCGTGAACTCGACGTCCATCCAGGCGTACTCGCCCTCGGACCACCTCATCGATTACGCCTCGACGAAGGCTGCCATTAATAACTTCACGAAGGGGCTGTCCCAGTCCCTGGCGCCGAAGGGCATCCGCGTCAACGCGGTAGCCCCGGGCCCGGTGTGGACGCCGCTGCAGGTATCCGATGGTCAGCCGAAGGACAAGCTCCCCGAGTTCGGCAAGAACACTCCGCTCGGACGCGCCGGTCAGCCTACGGAGATGGCGCCGTGCTACGTCTTTTTGACCTCGCCGGAATCGAGCTACGTGGTGGGTGAGACGCTGAACGCCAACGGGGGACAGGTATCCCCGTAGCTAGAGCATCTTGATGCGATAGAACCGCTCCGCGACATGGCCATCGGGCAAACCTGCCTCGGTGGCCATGCGCACGCCACCCTGGCGCAGATTTGCTTCCAGGCGGTCACCGAGGTGCCCAGTCTGGGACTCGTGAGCCTTCAGAGCGGCAATTTTGCGCTCGAAGGTGTCTGTGATGTCGACGTATTCGTTTGCGCTCGGGTGTGCCATGAGCCAGATTTCCGGGACGACGAAGCGGGTGAGGCCTTCTTCCAGCAGTTCGGGGAAGGCATGGGGGTTTTCCGCTGCCGGATAGATCGCGCGCATCGCCGCCTCGCCCGCAGCAAGGTGATCGGGGTGGGAAGCGTGCAGGAAGTCGTACCAGCGCTCCGGTGACTGGAGCAGAACCCGGTCGGGCTGGACCTGCCGGATGATGCGCACGAGGTCGCGTTGCAGATCGCGGGAGGGCTCGACGTGTCCGTCGCGGTAGCCTTCCAAGAACAGTACGCGGGAGACACCCACGATGTCGGCGGCCGCCCGCTGCTCGGCTTCGCGGATCCGCGGCATGGTGTCCCGTTCTACCGCATCGACGCCGCCGGCATCCCCTCGGGTAACGCAGACGAGCGTGATATCCCAGCCATCATCCGCCCACGTCGCTAGGGTTCCGGCGGCGCCAAAATCGGCGTCGTCGGGGTGGGCGACGATGACGAGAGCTGAATGAGTCGACATGTCAGGCCTGGCTGTGGTCTTCGACCGGGCTGATCGCCTTATCGAGTGCGTCCAGGAGGCCGTCGGCGGTCTCGCCAAAGGAATCCGGCAGCTCAAGCGTGCCGCCCTTCACGTACTGCTGCGCGAACGGCACGGCGACCAGGGGGTGAACGGGCTTCATGTTCAAAGCGAACATCACCGGGGCGAGGGAGTTGACGGCTCGCAGGCCACCCGAGGCGCCGCCATAGGACACGAAGCCAATAGGCTTGGCGTTCCATTCGGCAAAGAGATAGTCGATCGCGTTCTTCAGCGGAGCCGTAAATGCGTAGTTGTATTCCGGCATGACGAAGACGACGGCATCTGCGCTTCGCACCGTCGCTGCCCAAGCCTTGGTGTGCTCCAGGCGGTAGTCGCCAAAGCGCGGGTGGCGTTCTTCGTTCATCATCGGCAGGTTCATCTCGCGCAGGTCCGCGATCTCGACCTCGAACCGGTCATCGCTGCGAACTCGATCAGCAAACCAGGAAGCGTAGTGACCGCCAACACGGCTGGGGCGCGTCGAGGCAATCACCAGAAGAATTTTCTTTGTCATGTCACCAATCTATCGCGATCATGGGTAATCTGGGCACAATAGTGACGTGATTTCCAACCCGGAGTTTCGTGACCGGCAGCAGCGTTCGTGGGCGGTGCGCCTTGCGCCGCCCCTTGTGATGATCCTGATGATGTGGCTGTGTTACGTGATCCAGGTGGTTGTTGGCCCCGAGGTTTGGCGGGACTTTGGGATTCCGGCCGGCGGCTGGGATCGACTCTGGTCCATCGTGACGGCGCCGTTCCTGCACGGCGGCATCATGCACCTGATCAACAACACCATCGCCATGATCTGGCTCGGCATCATGACAGCGGTAGAAGGCCCCAAGAGATTCTGGGCCGTCACGATCACCGCCGCAATCGTCTCCGGCATTGGTGTCATCATGCTCAGTGCTCCGGGCAGTGTCACCGTCGGAATGTCCGGCGTAATCTTCGGGTACTTCGGCTACATCCTGGTCGCTGCGTTCGTCGAACAGCATAGGCGCCACAAGGCTGTTCGGATCGTGTCTCTTGCCGTCTTTTTCATGTGGTGGGGCACGACCTTCTTTGCGGGTTTCATCCCGCAGGGCAACATGAGTTGGCAGGCCCACCTGTTTGGGGCTCTCGGTGGTGGTCTCGTCGCCATCATTACCGAACGGCGAGAAGCGCGAGCCATGCAGCCCTAACGTCACGATTGGGTCAAGATCGGCCCAGGGCGGCATAAGCGTTGCGGAGCTCGGCTAGAGTGTGACCACCCTCGCATTGTGATGCGCTAGATCCCTCGACGAAAGAGATCACCATGTCGACCACAGATCCTGCCGGGCCGATCGGTCCCGATTCCACGGAAACGCGCGCTGCCAAAGCCCCCTCGGCAACCGCGTCGGGCACCTTGATCGGTGCCATCTTCCTGATGGCCACGTCGGCCATTGGCCCCGGGTTTATCACCCAGACAACCAACTTCACGATCCGGATGGGGGCCGCTTTCGCGGCCGCCATCACGATCTCGATCATCGTTGACATCGCTGTGCAGCTCAATGTGTGGCGAGTGATCGGCGTCTCCGGCAAACGATCCAACACCCTCGGCAACCTCGTCCTTCCCGGATTGGGATGGGGCATCGGCGCCATGGTGGCCCTCGGTGGGCTCGTCTTCAACATCGGCAACGTCGCCGGCGGCGGACTCGGACTGAACGCCATGCTCGGCCTCGATCCCAAGATTGGTGGCGTCATCACCGCGGCGCTAGCCATTGGCGTGTTCTTGTGGAAGGCTGCCGGTAAGGCGCTCGACTCCATCGTCGTGATCCTGGGATTCGTCATGATCGCCCTGATGATCTACGTGACGGTCGTATCCGCTCCGCCGTACGGCGAGGCCCTGAAGCAGGCTGTCATCCCCGACAAGTTCGAGTTCATCGTTATCACGACCCTTATCGGCGGCACCGTGGGTGGTTACATCACGTACTCGGGCGCGCACCGCATGGTCGACACGGGAATTGTCGGTCCGGACAACGTTCGACGGATCTCTCGTTCATCGGTGATTTCGATCCTCGTTACGGGGGTCATGCGATTCTTGTTGTTCCTCGCAATCCTTGGTGTCGTGACATCGGGTGTGAACCTCGAGGGCGTGGAGAATCAGGCCGCGGCCGCCTTCGGCGCTGCCGCTGGCGAGATCGGAATGAGGATTTTCGGCGTCATCCTGTGGGGCGCGGCCATTACCTCGGTGGTCGGCGCGGCCTTTACTTCGGTGTCCTTCATGACCAAACAAGGTGCCTCGGTCTGGACGCGGAACATCGTGACGGTGTGCTTCATCGTGTTTTCCACGATCGTCTTCCTCCTGCTGGGCCAAGCTCCGACGACGATTCTTATCGTGGCCGGTGCCGTCAATGGACTCATCCTGCCCGTTGGTTTCGCACTCATTTTGTGGGTGGCGTGGCGCCGGCGCGACCTGCTCAACGGCTATGTGTATCCCGCCTGGCTCCTGGTGATCGGGGTCGTGACGTGGCTGCTGACGATCTTCCTTGGCTGGCAGTCGCTTGGCGGCCTCGCCCAGCTGTGGAGCGGAGGATAAGGCCCCATGGTCACGGCACCGCCGCTTGAGGAGGCACGGGACCTTCACCCGCGGGCGGCACGGTCACTGTTCCGGCAGGGACTCACCGTGCCCACGACGGGGTGGTGCGCAGGTTATGCGCAAGCAAACCTCATGATCGTGCCGAAGGATATTGCCTTCGACTTCTTGCTGTTCGCCCAGCGCAACCCGAAGCCGTGCCCCATTCTTGGGGTCCTGGATGCGGGGGAGACCTCGGGACCGCTGCTTGCTGGCGGCGATATCCGCACCGATCTTCCGGCCTATACCGTCTACGAACGTGGCAAGCTCGTCGATACGGTCACGGACCTCACGCCGTATTGGCGCGATGATCTCGTGACCTTCATCCTGGGTTGCTCCTTCACGTTTGAAGCGCCTTTGATGGAGGCCGGGATCCGAATCCCTCACATCGATCAGGGCACGAACGTCTCGATGTATCGAACGTCGATCCGCTGTGAGACTGCGGGCCGGATCTCGGGACCGCTGGTGGTCTCGATGCGCCCAATCGCTGCCGATCGCATCTCCGATGCCGTGCGGATTACCTCGCGTTATCCCGCGGTGCATGGTGCTCCGGTGCACGTGGGGGAGCCGGCGATGATCGGGATAACCGACTTGGCCAGGCCCGATTTTGGTTCTCCGGTCGACATTCCCGACGGGAGCATCCCGGTGTTTTGGGCGTGCGGCGTCACGCCCCAGGCGGCGGTGATGGAATCGGCGCCCGGTCTAGCCTTCGGCCACGGCCCCGGCTACATGCTGATTACGGACGCCAAGGACTCGGACTACCTCATTCCGTAACGATTCGGGCGAGGACGTCGTCGAGCGCGACTCTGTCACCGGTGCTGACTGCGAGTTCTTCGAGGGTTCCGGCACGGTGGGCGTGGATTGGCGTTTCCGTTTTCATGGCCTCCAAGACCACGACGGGATCTCCCTCTTCGAGGTCCTGTCCTTCGCTCGCGACGACCTTGAGGACGGTGCCGGCCATAGGGGAGCGGAGTTCGGCTTGATCACCCGGCTCCTGTCCCGACACCGAGCCGTCGAGCGCATCGAGGGCGCCCCCGTCGCCGCCAGCGACCAAAGCCCGCATGAAGGCCGCGGGAACACCGAGCTTCGCGTTCTTGCCGTCGATCTCGATCATCATGCGCACGCGTTCCTGACTCGGAACCGCCTGCCGGAAGTCGGGATCGTCCTTGATGCGGTCGGAGAACTCTTGCTCGATCCACGTGGTGTACACGCCGAGCCCCTCATCGGAGACGAACGCCTCCTCTTCCAAGATTGCGCGATGGAACGGCAAGACCGTCGTAATTCCTCGGATCCGCAGCTCTTTGAGCGCTCGGCGCGCTCGCCGGATGGCGTGCTTGCGCGAGATTCCGGAGATGATCACCTTGGCGAGCATCGAGTCATAGCGCCCGGAGATCACCGAGTCAGTGTGCACTCCGGTATCGATCCGAATACCTGGGCCGGTCGGTGGGTCGAACACGTCGATCGTGCCCGTGGCGGGCAGGAACCCACGGCCGACGTCTTCGGCATTGATCCGGAATTGGAAGGCGTGTCCCGTCGGCTGCACATCGCCGTCCAGGGGCACCCGTTCGCCGGCCGCGATCTGCAGCTGGGCGAGGACCATGTCGAGACCGGTGACTTCCTCGGTGACCGTGTGCTCAACCTGGATGCGGGTATTGACCTCAAGGAAGGAGATCGTGCCCGACGCGCCGAGGAGGTACTCCACCGTTCCGACGCCGACGTAGCCGGCTTCGCGGCATATGTCGCGCGCCGAATTGACGATGAGGTCGTTTTGTTCAGCCGTGAGGAATGGTGCGGGTGCTTCCTCCACAAGTTTTTGGTTACGGCGTTGCAAGGAGCAGTCGCGGGTGCCAAGCACAAAGACATTGCCATGCTTGTCGGCGATAACCTGGGCCTCGACGTGGCGGGGCTTTTCGAGGAACTGTTCGAGGTAGCACTCACCGCGACCAAAGGCCGCCTCGGATTCGCGTACTGCCGACTCGAATGCCTCCTCCACGTCCTGCAGGCGGTGAACGACGCGCATGCCGCGCCCGCCACCACCATAAGCAGCCTTGATGGCGATCGGTAGCCCAAGCTCTTCGGTGACCTCACGGGCCTTGCGAGAATCGGGCACATTGCCATCGCTACCTTTGACGAGGGGAGCGCCAACCTTTTCGGCGATCTTTCTGGCGGCGACCTTGTCTCCAAGCAGCTCAATCGTTTGGGGCTCCGGGCCAATCCAGATTAGGCCCGCATCGATGACGGCCTGGGCAACATCGGCGCGTTCGGCCAGGAAACCGTATCCGGGGTGTAGCGCGTCGGCGCCGCTGCGGCGCGCGATATCCAGGATCTTCTCGACGTTTAGGTAGGTGTCCGCTACTTCTTCGCCCTCCAGCGAATACGCTTCGTCGGCGACCCGCACGTGCAGGGCCTCGGCATCCGGGTCGGCAAAGATCGCAACGGACGCGATACCCGCTTCCGCGCACGTGTGGGCGATGCGGACCGCGATTTCGCCACGGTTAGCAATGAGGACCTTCTTCATGACTCGTTTCCTTCCGGTGCCCGCGCACCGATGGCGTCGTCGGCGACGGAGGGTTGGTGGTAGAGGCGGAATCGGATCTTAGATCCCGGGGGCATTTGCGCTAGGACATCAAGGTCGTGATGGTTGACGACTCCGATAACTGGGTAGCCGCCCGTCACCGGATGGTCGCGCATGAAGAGCACGGGTTTTCCTTGATGGGGGATCTGGATCGCGCCCGCCACAGTCCCTTCGGAGGGGAGCTCGCCCATATCCCGGCTCTTGAGCGGCATGCCATCCAGGCGCAGTCCGATCCGGTTCGATGTCTCCGTGATCGTCCACTCCTGAGAGAGCAGCAGGTCGATCTGGTCCGAATCGAACCAGTCATCGCGCGGGCCAAGAATGATGGAGGCCGAGACCACGTCTCTCGGTAGCGCCGGGGCATGCTTAGGGTCGGATACAAAACTGGGCCACGCAGCGCTCACCACCGGGAGTTCCACACCGGGCGCGAGTGGGGCGGGACCTTCCTGGGACAACAGGTCAGCGGAAGCCGAGTCAAGCACCGTCGGAACATCGAATCCGCCGCGAACCGCGAGATAGGAACGCATCCCGCGCTTGGGGGAGCCCAGGGTCAGGCTCTGGCCATCAAGGAGCGCAAATGGGCGGTTGATCGGCGGTGTGTAGTCGGGAACATCGCCGCCCAGGGGAGCTCCCGTGACCGTGATATCGACATCGGCTCCCGCGACGCCGACGACCTGGTCACCGATTGCCGTCACCGATAAGCCACCCATGAGGGACTCGATGACGGCATATCCAACCGGGTTACCCACGAGCAGGTTAGCTCGGCGAGCGCTACGCAGGTCCATGGCTCCCGATTCGGAGACACCGAGGTCCGCGAAGCCTGGGCGGCCCTGATCCTGCAAGAGAGACTGGATTCCGGTTGATTTGATCCGGAGTCCGTGCTCGATTCCCGTGGGCATTGAGGGGGACGTCGTGGAGATCTCGACGAGTTCGTTTACAGCTCGGTATCGGACGATGTTGCCGGGGGCGACGAGTGCGGGCTGATCGGCGCTCGCGTCCCACATGGGTGCGCTCGAGCGGCCAATGAGTTGCCAGCCACCGGGAGTGGAGCGGGGATAGACGGCCGAAAAATGTCCCGCCAATCCGACCGACCCAGCAGGTACCGACGTTCGCGGCGAGTCCCGGCGGGGAACGTTGAGCGAGTCGTTCTCGCCAATGCAATAGACAAAGCCTGGCGAAAACCCGCCAAAAGCGGCAGTCCAGGCCTGGCTGGTATGCGCCTCGATGACCGCCTCGCGGCTCATCCCTAACAACTTTGCAACGTCATCGAGATCCTCGCCGTCGTAACGCACATCGATGACGATTTCCTTTGAATCGCGCTCAATCCGATCGTGGACATCGAGGCCTCGGACATACCTGGCGAGTTCTAGCGCCGCGACCGGCGAGACGGCTCGAACGAGGACGGTTGAAGCCGCCGCGAGGCATTCGACTAAACCGGCAGGCTTGGTCGATGTGAGGGCATGGTGCAGCGCCACGACGTCGTCAAGTGAGTCGAGTTCGACGAGGAATGCGAGATCTCCGCAGGGGCGAATCGTGCGGTTCATACGAACGCCTGCACCTCAACACCGGCGTTGGACAGCGCCTCCCGCACCGTACGGGCGAGGTTAACGGCGCTGGGGGTGTCCCCATGGACGCAGATCGATTCCGCTTGGAGACTGATATCGCTGCCATCGATTGCTTCCAGGACACCTTCGGTGGCGAGACGCACCATGCGTTCGGCCGCGACCTGCGGATCCGTGATGACGGCATCGGCCTCGCGACGCGAGACGAGTGTGCCCTCAGGGGTATAGGCACGGTCCGCGAATGCTTCCACCACGGGCCGCAGTCCCGCCCGCTCAGCCTCTCGGTAAATCACGGAGTTGGGCAGGCATAAGATGGGGAGCTCATCATCAAATTCCACCAGCGCGTCAACGACCGCGCGGGCATGAGCCTCGTGGGTCACGATCGTGTTGTACAGCGCACCGTGCGGCTTGACGTAGCGGATCTTCGCGCCGCGCGGCGCACCAAGGGCCTGCAGAGCGCCAAGTTGATAAAGAACGAGGCTCGTCAGATCGCTCGGGGCAACATCGTGGAAGACGCGGCCAAAATTGGCCAGGTCTTGGTAGGACACGTGGGCGCCAATCGCGACGTTGTTTTCTGCCGCGAGGCCAACCGTCGTCGACATCACTGAGGCATCTCCGGCGTGGAAACCGCAGGCGATGTTCGCCGAGGTCACGATCTGCATCATGGTGGCGTCGTCGCCCATCTGCCAGTTGCTGAAGGACTCTCCCGAATCAGAGTTCAGATCGACGTGCATAAATCTCGTCTCCTTCGTGCCGTCACGCGGTCACTCCATAGTAGTCGGATGATGAGACACTTGTCCTATGAGTGAACTACGGGAGATGTTCCGAACAATTTTTCGTCGCCACGTCGCTGGCGTGACAGTCGTGACCTTCACCGTTGATGGGGAACTGGCTGGATTCACCGCAACGTCGGTGATCTCGGTTGCGGCAGCACCGCCGAGCATCGCCTTTGCAGTCTCGCGTGCATCGGGTGCAGGAATGGCGGTTGCGGGCACCTCGGAAGTGATCATTAATTTCCTTGATGACGCCTCCGATGAGGTGGCGACGCGCTTCGCGATGCGGGGCGGTGACCGGTTCCTTCCCGGATCCTACGACCTCACCGATGATGGCGTGCCCTACCTCCCGGGCGCCTCCGCCTGGCTGCGGGCGTCGATCGTGGCGCGCCACGACGTCGCGGATTCGGTCCTCATCGTCGGCGAAGTAACCGAGATTGAGGTGACCGAAGGAGAGCTTGCGCCGCTCGTGTATCTCGATCGCCAGTATCGTCGCCTGGCTCCCATCACCACAGGTGAGTGATATCGCCGTCGGCTAACCTCCAGCGCCACGCGCCCGACGCGCCAGCGGAATCCACGGCGCACATATCTCCGGCGATATTCCAGGCGGCACTCGTCGCCACCCCGACATCAGCGCAGTGCCAGCGCATGAGTTCGTCGCCATCGATCGACAGCAGCACGAAGGTGTTTGTCGCTTCGTCCAAGCAGACGGCATGGGCGCCGTCGGGAGAGACCCCGCCGGGGATCACTTTGCCGATCGTTGGGCGTGCTTCGCGCACGTGATCGGCGCCTTCCCACCACCACGCGCCGCGCGAGCCGTCGGGCCGCAGGTACGTCGTGATCATGCGAGAGCCATCGGGCACCAGGCGTGTGCTCGTCACGATATTGCCGGGTGGCAGCTCAACGGTGATGGTCTCGCCCGTGAGCAACCGGTGGATGGTGATCTCGCTGACGTCGGGGGAGAAGACTGCGACGCTGGCCCCGTCCTTGGAGGTCGTGGCGCGAGCATCGGCCGGCACGTCGAGGTGCAGGAGTTGGGGAGCACTGCGCCAATCCCGGTACCAGACGTCGAGGGTGTGGCGCTTTCGGTCATCGGAGAGATACGTGATGCCCTGATGGTGGACGTGCAGGACGCGATGGGTGATACCGGCGCCATGCGCGAGCAGGTGAAATCCCTCGAGGCCGGCCGGAATGTGGGTTGCGACCATATTGAGTAGGGACAGTTGCGGCGTGGTCCCGCCGCCCCAGTCGTGTTCGACGACGATCGTGCGGTGGCCGGGAATGTAGAGCCCGGTGCATGAGGTCGCCAGTGATGTCAGGATGCGAGGTTGACCTTTACGGCCGATCTCCATGAGCTGGCGTGGCTCGCTCGCGCTGCGCGCGAGCACACGTCCTTCGAGGTCCACATCCAGGACGACGGGGAGCCCCGGGGCAGGCGTCGGCGCATGGCCGGTCGTCACGCTAGATGTGTCCCGGGTCATAGCGTGATTGTGTCACGAATTTCGATTCGTCGGTGGGACCAATGTCTAATGGGGGAGTGTTCCATATTGTTTTCCACGAGCCGCGGATTCCCGGAAATACCGGGGCCGCAATCCGGCTCGCCGCCTGCACCGGCGCCACACTGCACCTGATCAAACCGCTCGGTTTCGACTTTTCGGATGCGCACCTGAAGCGGGCCGGACTCGACTATCACGATCTCGCTGATCTCGTGATCCACGATGATATTGACGCCATGTTCGCCGCGCTTGCGCCGAAGCGCGTCTGGGCGTTTTCCGGAAAGTCCGAGCGTTCCTTCGCTGACATTTCCTATGACGAGGGCGATGTGCTGCTCTTTGGCTGTGAACCCAGCGGGCTTCCGGACAGCGTCCTTACCGATGATCGGCTTGCAGGCATTGTGCGGATCCCGATGCAGCCTGGTCGGCGGAGCTTGAACCTCGCGAATTCCGCCTCGATCGCCGTCTACGAAGCGTGGCGGCAACACGATTTTGCGGGTGGCGTCTAGGGACTACCGGGCCCGCAGGGCGTAAAAGGCGACCGCCGCCGCAGCGGCGACGTTCAGCGAATCCACGCCGTGTGCCATCGGGATCGTCACGACGTCATCGCAGGCGGCGATCGTGCGCCGCGTGAGGCCATCGCCTTCGGTCCCGAGCACCACCGCGAGCTTGTCATCGTTTCGAGCAGCGAGCTCATCGATCGTGAGCGCGTTCTCGGCGAGCGCTAGCGCCGCCACGCGAAACCCGAGTGCGCGCAGCTGCTCGATGCCCTGCGGCCATGGCGAGATTCGGGTGAATGGCACCTGAAACACCGTCCCCATCGAGACGCGCACGGCCCGCCGGTAGAGCGGGTCCGCGCACGATGGGGTGCACAAGATGGCATCGACCCCGAGCGCCGCGGCGGAGCGAAATGCGGCCCCCACATTGGTGTGGTCGACGATGTCTTCCAGGATCGCGACGCGGCGAGCGCCCGCGAGAGTCTCGGCAAGGCTCGGCAACTCCCGGCGGTGCATCGCGGCTAGGGCTCCGCGGTGGACGTGAAAGCCCGTGAGCTGGCGGAGCTCCTCGTCGGTGCCGATATAGACCGGCACCTCGCCGCCGTCGTCGTGACCGGTGGCGCGCCTGATCGTCTCGCGCATCGAGTCCAGCCAACGCTCGGCCATGAGGAAGGAACGCGGCCGGTAACCGGCGGCGACCGCACGCGAGATCACGGTGGAGGACTCCGCCATGAACAGGCCGCGCTCGGTTTCGAGTTTCTTGCGCAGCGCGACGTCGGTGAGGTCCGTGTAGTCCGCCAGGTCACCGGCCTGAGGTAGGGCGATGATCACGCGTCAGCTGTGGGCGGCGGCGATCGCCAGCTTAAGAGCGCCATCGAAGTTGGATTCGCGCTCCTCAGCAGTCATGTCCTTGGACCCGTCGAGCAGGTGGTCCGAGACTGTCAGCACGGTGAGCGCTTCCTTCCCGAACTCAGCGGCGACGCCGTACATGGCGGCGGCCTCCATATCGACGCCAAGGACGCCGTAGTCGGCAAGCTTTTGGACCTGGCCGTCGACGACGAGGTAGAAGTGATCGCGCGAGATGATCGTGCCGACGTGCACGTTATCGGCGTCTCCCGCTGCGGCAACTGCGGCCTGGGCGAGGTTAAAGGAGGCGACGGCCGAGAAGTTGACGCCCGGGATCCGGTGCTGATTCATGGCAGAGTCCGTGTGCGCGCCCATCGCGATGATGACGTCGCCGACGGAGACGTTCGGGCTGATGCCGCCCGTCGTGCCGACGCGAATAATGCGTTCGACGCCGTAGAACTTAAACAGTTCGGTCGTATAAATCGTCGCCGAGGGCTGGCCCATTCCCGAGCCCATGACGGACAGCGGCTTGCCATTGACGGTGCCGGTGTAGGCGAGCATGCCGCGCACCTCATTGACGAGCCGAGGCTCGTCAAAGACCCTTTCCGCGATGCGCTTGGCGCGCAGCGGATCGCCCGGCATGAGAACAGCGGGGGCGAAATCGCCGGGGGCGGCAGAAATATGGGGCGTGGCCATGAAAGCTCCTTCACTCAGGTCGTGACCTCCACCCTACCGGCGCCGCGCGCGCCACAGCCGAGCTGGCGGTGAGACGGCGGCTACATCTCCACGTGGGTGGCAGGGTCGCCGCCGATCCGGCCGCGCTCGAGCGACGCCAGGGCCTCGACCTCACGCCCGGTTAACCGGAGCGAGACTGCCGCGAGATTCTCGGCCGCGCGCTCGGTCGAGTCGGTCTTGGGGATCGGGGCGCAGCCCCGAGCCAGGTGCCAGGCCAGCACCAACTGGGCTGGAGTACAGCCATGCGCGTGCGCCATCGTCGTCACGGTCTCGTTGCTGAGCAGGTCGGTCTTTCGGCCGAGCGGAGACCACGCCTGCACCTCGATGCCGCGCTCCTGGCACCAAGCAAGAAGCGCCTGCTGCGGGAAGTAGGGATGCAGCTCGATCTGGTTGATGGCAGGCCATTCGCCATAGGCGTCGTAAAGCGCGGTGAGGTGCTCGGGCAGGAAGTTGGAGACACCGAGCCGCCGGATCAGGCCCTCCTCGCGCGCGGCCATGAGCTCGCCATAGACCTCGCGGTAGCGCCCAAGGCTCGGCAGCGGCCAATGGATGAGGTAATTGTCGAGGTAGCTAAGCCCGAGGTCGTCCAAACTTCGCTCTAGACCCGCGCGTGCGCCCGCCACCTGGTCATCGCCCCGCAGCTTCGAGGTCACCGCGACCTGATCGCGTGCCACAGCCGAATCTCGCACGCCCAATCCGACCTCGCGCTCATTGCCGTAGCTCGAGGCCGTATCGATGAGGCGGTAGCCGAGCTCGATCGCGCTTGCCACCGAGGATGCCGGGTCCGTGAGCGCATACGTCCCATATCCGATCGTCGGTATAACATCAGCATCGTGAGTCATACCGCCAGTCTTGCATCCCGGCCCGCGCCACGTCTCGTCGCCTTCGATCTAGACGACACCCTGGCGCCCTCGAAGTCTCCGGTTCCAAACGACGTCGCCCGCGGCCTCATGGAACTCCTTGAGCGAGTACCCGTCTGCGTCATCTCGGGCGGCCAGTTTGCGCAGTTCGAAACGCAACTGCTGCCCCACCTGGACCTCACCGAGGCGGCCAGCGGCAGGCTCCATCTCATGCCGACGTGCGGCACCCGCTACCTCGTTGCCGACGGGTCGGCCTACCGCGAGGTCTACGCGCGCAACCTAAGCGAGGACCAGCGCCACCGCGCAATGGCCGCCGTCGAAGCCACGGCCAAGGAACTCGGGCTGTGGGAGAGCGAAACCTGGGGGCCCGCGATCGAGGACCGAGGCTCCCAAATCACCTACTCCGCGCTTGGCCAGGCCGCGCCGCTGGAGGCAAAGAAGGCATGGGACCCGAGCGGCGAAAAAAAGAACCGGCTGCGCGATGAACTCGCTCCGCAGCTTGCCGATCTGGAGGTGCGCTCCGGCGGATCGACGTCGGTCGATATCACCGCGCGCGGCGTCGATAAGGCCTACGGCATGCGCGAGCTCGCCGCGGCGACCGGCATCGCGCTCACCGACATGCTCTTTATCGGCGACCGACTCGACCCGCACGGCAATGACTACCCGGTCAAGGCGCTCGGCGTGCCATGTCTCGAAGTCTCATCGTGGCAAGAGACCGCAAACGTCATCGCCGAGGTCATCATTCGTCTTGACGAGTCATCGACGCATGACAGACTAAAGGCATGACAACTCCCGAGAAAAAGCCGGACAAGCCGCGGATTGGTTCGGCAAGCCGCACGGAATCGATGCTGCCGTGGATTGCGTTCGTTCTCGCGATCATCGTCGTCTTGATCCAGGCATCATTCGCCTACTCCACGGGACGCTCCCTCGCGGCCGGCGATCAAACCGCCGCCTCGGTGCTGTTGTTCATCTCGCTGATCGTCTCCCTGGTCGTCGTCGTCCTCGCCGTCGTCGCGCTCGCCCAACGCTGTAAGAACACCTGGGCCACCTTGATCGCGCTAGGAATCGGCGCGAACGTGCTCTTTGTCTCGATCGCCTCATGGCTCGGCTCGTTAGCGTCCACGAGCCCGTAACCCCACGGTTCACGCCGCGGCGCATCGGAGGCGCGATTGCCGCCTTCCTCGCGCTCACGGCGGCGTCCCTTGGCATCGGGTGGGGAACCGCGAAGGTCGACTCTGCGATCGGCCCCCACAACGCCGTCATCACCACCACCCTGAGCAGCGATATCCGCGTCACGCTGGGGCCGCTCGGCGCCGTCGTGATCGACTCACCGCTGCCGCGTCCCTTTGGCATCCAGGTCGACGTTCATGAGGTGCCGGCAGCCGATCCCACACAGGATCTCGGCTCCCAGCTCACGGCAAACCTCAACGCCTACCTCCAGCTCGCCGAAAACCCGGAAGCCGCTATCCGCGGACCCCGAGACGCCCTCATTGCCGACATTCTCGGGCGGGCCGCCATCACCTTTGGCATCGGCCTCATCGCGATCACCGCGGTGCGGCTCACGGCCCGCGGCCGGGCGCTCGCGGCGACCGCCCGTGTCCTTCGCACCCCGGGAATCGCGCCGCTGCTTGGCGCGACCGCCATCGCCGGCATCGCGCTGCTGATCGCGCCGCTCGCCCGGCATCCCCTGACCGGCGCCCGGTCCATCGAGGCGCTCGCGAACACGCCATTTCGCGACATCAAAGTCGTCGGCCAGCTGGGGCCGCTGCTGGACCTCGGCGCCGATGCGGCCGTCGCCCAATACAACTCGACGATGGACTTCTACGACGGGGTGAACACGGAGATCGCCCGCAACCTTGCGCCCTCGCCCTCGCACGCCGCCTACCGGATCCTGGCCTCCGATGGCAGCCGTGGTGAGCTCGTGGAGGCCAGCGGCGATGATCTCGTCACGGTGGTTTTCGTCTCCGATCTGCACTGCAATATTTCGCTCGCTGAGCCCATCGCGCGGATCGCGGATGCGGTGCACGCCGATTTCATCATCAACGGCGGCGATACGACGACGAACGGCACGAGCGCCGAGCAGTTCTGCGTGGACGCCTACGCCACGGCATGGCAGGACTATCCCGTCGTCGTCTCCGATGGAAATCACGATTCAAAAACGACGACGGCGCAGGAGCGTGCGGCCGGCTGGCACGTGCTGTCGGGCGAGCGCATCACCGTCGCGGGGCTCTCACTTCTTGGCGATATCGACCCGACGATCACGGTGCTCGGGCAGGGGACCTTCGCTGAACGCGAGGAGTCCAAACCCGAGATGGCGGCGCGGCTGTCGCAGGCCGCGTGCCGCGGGCCGCTCGCGCTCATGATCGTGCACGACCCCTACACTCAGCGCGTCGCCGAGAATACGGGCTGCGCGCCCATGTGGATCTCGGGTCACGTCCACCACCGGGTCGGGCCGGATCTCGTTGCCGGTAGCGACGGCGCCCAGATCCGTTACACCAATGCCTCCACGGGTCGCGGCCTGAAGGAAAACACAGTCATGGGTCGAATGAACTCCGATGCCGAGATAACGATCCTGCGCTTCGATAAGGCCCGCCAGCTTCCGGTCGACTACCGCGTCGTCTCGATCACCTCCAGCGGCTCCGTGAACGTCACGCCGCTGCGGCCCTACTACCAGCTCGCTCCGGCCGAGCCTGTCGATACACTGGTGCAATGACTCGCACGAGCCGGACCCCCAGCGTTTTCGGTGCCACCCAGTATGGACTCGTTCTCCTCGTTTGTTCCCTCTTTGGGATCTGGGCGAGCGTGGCCCTGCTCGCTGCCGAGCTCGCATACCTGAAGAACCCGCTGGCGGCCCCGGCCTGCGACCTCAACACGCTCATCGGGTGTGGCGTCTCGCTTCTCAGCCCGCAAGCCCACCTCGTCGCGGGCCTGCCGAACGCGCTGATCGGTGCCATGGCGTTTTCCGTCATTGCGCTGATTGCCCTGCTGCAGCTATCCAAGGTTTCCTTCCCCCGGTGGTTGTGGGGCGCGCTCGTGGCGGGATCGATCGGAGCGCTCGTCTTCGTCGCGTACTTCACCTACCAGTCGGTCGCCGTCTTCAAAGCGCTGTGCCCATACTGCATGGTGATCTGGGCGGCCGCTATCCCCATCGCGGTCTTCACCATCGGGCGTGCCATGGCGCTCGGACACGTACCGCCACGTAGCGTCGGCACCCACCTGTGGACCTACCGCTGGCTCTACACGCTGGCGGTGATCATGGCCGTGGTGCTCGTCGTGGTGATCACCATGCGTACGCAAATCGCGGCGGTCATCTAGCCCGCTAGAATGCGAGGCATGACCACTGAGAACCACACCCCGGCCGCTGTCCCCGCTCACCGCTATACGGCGGAGCTTGCGGGCCAGCTAGAGGCCGACTGGCAGCAGCGCTGGGAGACGCGCGGCACCTTCAATGCGGACAATCCCGTGGGTGATCTTGCTGGGCCCAAGGCCGAGCTGGAGCGGTTCTTCGTGCTCGACATGTTCCCCTACCCCTCGGGCAAGGGCCTGCACGTCGGCCACCCGCTCGGCTACATCGCCACCGACGTCGTCGCGCGCTACCAGCGCATGAAGGGCAAGAACGTCGCCTACACCATGGGCTACGACGCCTTCGGCCTGCCCGCCGAGCAGTACGCGGTCCAGACGGGCCAGCATCCGCGCGTCACGACTGACGAAAACATCGCGAATATGCGCCGCCAACTCTCGCGCATTGGGCTCTCGCACGACCTGCGACGCTCCATCGCGACGACGGACGATGATTACGTGAAGTGGACGCAGTGGATCTTCCTGCAGATCTACTCCGCCTGGTATGACCCCGAGGCCACCCGACGCGATGGCGGCAAAGGCTCGGCGCGCCCGATTGCCGAACTCGTCGACGAGTTCACTACCGGCGTGCGCCCGACCCCCGACGGCCGCCCCTTTGCAGAGTATTCGGCCGCCGAGCGCGCCGAACTCATCGACAGCTACCGGCTGGCCTACATTGACTACGCGCCGGTGAACTGGTGCCCCGGACTTGGCACCGTGCTCGCCAATGAAGAGGTCACGAGCGAGGGCCGTTCAGAGCGCGGCAACTTCCCGGTCTTTGCCTCCCGCCTGCGCCAGTGGATGATGCGCATCACCGACTACGCCGACCGCCTTGTCGATGACCTCGAGACGATCGACTGGCCCGACAAGATCCGCGCGATGCAGCGCAACTGGATTGGCCGCTCCGAGGGCGCAACAGTCACCTTCACCGTGCCCGGCGGCGATGGCCGCAGCGAAACCCCGCTGCAGGTCTACACGACGCGGCCCGATACGCTCTTTGGCGCGACATTCATGGTGATCGCGCCGGAGCATCCGCTGCTTGGCAGCGGCGATGATTTGCTCGTTCCGGCCTCGTGGCCGAGCGGCACCCGCGAGGCGTGGACCGGGGGAGCGCAAACCCCGGCCGAGGCCGTCGCCCGCTACCGCGAGCAGGCCGCGCGCCGCTCGGAGGCCGAACGCCAGGACGAAGAGCGCGTCAAGACCGGCGTCTTTACCGGTATTTACGGCATTAACCCCGTTAATGGCGAGCAGGTCCCGATCTTCGTTGCGGACTACGTCCTCATGGGATACGGCACCGGAGCGATCATGGCGGTACCCGCCCACGATGAGCGCGACCACGCCTTTGCGACCCGCTTTGAACTGCCGATCATCCCGACGATCGATTCGCCCGATGGCGTCGAGGACGCCGCATACACCGGCGACGGCGTCATCATTAACTCCGCCAACGAGGACATCAGCCTCAACGGCATGACCAAGGAGGATGCGAAGGCCGCGATGACGGCCTGGCTCGCCGAGCAGGGCCTGGGCGAGGCCACGACGACCTACCGCCTGCGTGACTGGCTCTTTAGCCGGCAGCGCTACTGGGGCGAGCCGTTCCCCGTCGTCTACGACGAGGACGGCCAGGTGCACGCGCTGCCCGAGGAGATGCTGCCCGTCACGCTGCCCGAGATGGATGATTTCTCCCCGCGAACCTTCGATCCGGACGACGCCGCGAGCTCCCCGGAGCCGCCGTTGGGGAGGGCCACGCAGTGGCTCGAGGTCGAGCTCGACCTCGGCGATGGGCTGAAGACCTACCGTCGCGATACCAACACCATGCCCAACTGGGCGGGCTCGTGCTGGTATGAGATGCGCTACCTGGACCCGAACAACGACGATGTGCTCATCGACCCGGCCAATGAGGCCTACTGGATGGGCCCGAAAACGCCGGGCGGCTCCGGCGGCGCGGACCTATACGTCGGCGGCGTCGAACACGCCGTGCTGCACCTGCTATACGCCCGGTTTTGGCACAAGGTGCTCTACGACCTGGGCTACGTCACGAGCTTCGAGCCCTTCCACCGCCTGTTCAACCAGGGCTATATCCAGGCCTATGCCTACGCCGATTCGCGCGGCCAGTACGTGCCGGCCGAAGAGGTCGAGGGCGATGAGAGCGCGGGCTTTACCTGGCAGGGCGAGGCCGTCACGCGCGAATACGGCAAGATGGGCAAGTCGCTGAAGAACATCGTCACGCCCGATGAGATGTGCGAGACCTACGGCGCTGATACATTCCGGCTCTACGAAATGTCGATGGGGCCGCTGGATCTGTCCCGTCCCTGGGAGACGCGCGCCGTCGTTGGTTCGCAGCGATTCTTGCAACGGCTGTGGCGAAACGTCGTTGACGAAAACACCGGCGAGGTCACGGTCACCGAGGAGCCGATGGGCGAGGAGACCGCGCGCCTGGTGGCGCGCACCATCGCCGACGTCACCGAGGAACTTGACAATCTGCGGATGAACACCGCGATCGCCAAGATGATCGTGCTGAACAATCACCTCACCGGGCTTGCGGCAGTGCCGCGCGCCGCGATCGAGCCGCTCATCCTCATGGTCTCCCCGCTCGCGCCGCACATCGCCGAGGAGCTGTGGTCGCGCCTCGGGCACGCCGACTCGCTCGCCTTTGAGCCCTTCCCGCTCGCGGATGCGGACAAGCTCGTCGATGAGACGACGACGTGCGTCGTGCAGGTCGCGGGCAAGGTACGGGACCGGCTCGAGGTTCCCGTCGATATCGCCGACGATGACCTCGCTCAGCTCGCGATCGCCTCGGCCGGTGCGCAGCGCTACCTGGCTGGCCGCGAGCCGATGAAGGTCATCGTGCGCGCGCCCAAGCTCGTCAACATCGTGCCGCCGCGCGACTAGCGGCGGCGGGTGCCGAAGATCGAGCGCGTGATCTCACGCGTGAGCGTCCGGCCCGCGGTGCGCAGCATGTCCTCCATGACGCGCGAGCGCTTCGCGGCCGCACGCTCCTGCTCGCGCCGCGCGGCCTCCGCGTCCTTTTCGGCCTGACGGCGCATCCGCTCGTATTCCTTCTCGCGCGCCTTATCGGCGGCGGCTCGCGCCTTTTCGGCCTCCTTGGCGGCGGCCTCGGCGGCCTTGGCCTCCTCGCGGGCCCGCGCCTCAGCAGCCACGCGCGCTTCGAGGAGCTCGAAGGCGGATTCCGGGTCGACGGCGTCCTTGTAGCGAGCGAGTTTCGCCGACGCGGCTACGTGCGCTTCGGCAACGCCCGGGCTCGCCTCGCCCATGTTCGCGGCGGGCGCGAACAGGCGCGTCGGCGCGACGGGGGTGGGCCGGCCCTTGCGGTCCAGCACGGTGACGACGGCTTCGCCCGTGCCGAGCGAGGTCAGCACCTCGGCCAGGTCATAGGGGGAAGTCGGGAACGTGGAGACGGTTTCCTTCAGCTTCTTCGCGTCCTGCGGCGTGAAGGCTCGCAGCGCGTGCTGCACCCGGGCGCCCAGCTGTGCCAGCACGTCGGCGGGCACGTCCTTGGGGGTCTGCGTGACGAAGAAAATGCCGACGCCCTTGGAGCGCACGAGCCGCACCGTCTTGATGACCTCATCGAGGAAGGCCTTGGAGGCGCCGTTAAACAACAGGTGCGCCTCGTCGAAGAAGAAGACGAGCTTCGGTTTTTCCGCGTCGCCAACCTCAGGCAGCGTCTGGAACAGGGAGGCCAGCAGCCACATGACGAAGGTCGAAAACAGCACGGGCTGATCGTGCACGCTCGGCAGCTCGAGCACGGAGATGACGCCGCCCTCGCCCGTCATGGCGAGCAGGTCAGCGGTATCAAAGGCCGGTTCGCCGAAGAACTCGTCACCGCCCTGCGCCTCGAGCGCGGCAAGTTTACGCAAGATGACGCCGGCCGTCGCGGACGAAATACCGCCGATAGCCTTCAGCGCCTCCTTGCCCTCATCACTTGTGAGATAGGCGACGACGGCGCGCAGGTCCTTGACGTCAATGAGTGCCAGCTGCTGGGAATCGGCCCAGTGGAAGATGAGCTGCAACGCGGATTCTTGCGTGTCGTTCAGCTCTAGGACGCGCGCGAGCAGGAGCGGACCAAAGTCGGTGATCGACGTGCGCACCGGGATCCCGACGCCCGCGCTGCCAAGGCGGTAGAGCTCGACGGGAAATGCGCGTCCGGTCCACTGCTGGCCGAGCGCCTGGGTGCGGGCGCTCAGCTTATCCGAGCCGTGGCCGGCTTCCAGCAGGCCCGTCAGATCGCCCTTGATATCCATGACGAAGCTCGGCACGCCCGCCGCTGATAGCCCCTCGACCATGAGCTGCAGCGTGCGCGTCTTGCCGGTGCCCGTCGCGCCCGCGACGAGGCCGTGACGGTTCATCATGGCAAGCGGTAGCGAGATTCGGGCGCTTGGCACCGGCTGCCCGTCCTCCAGCAGGACGCCGAGCTGAAGCACCTCGCCGTCGAAGCGGTAGCCCTCGGTAATGGTCTGAACCTGGACCGAATCACTCGGCGCCGCGGGCTCCGGGGCCGCGGGCTCTGGCGCGGCAGCGGCGGCGGCGAGGGCGGCTCCAGCGGCTGCGGCGCGCGCGGCGGCGGCTTTGGCTTCGGCTTCCGCGGCTTCGGCGGCGGCCGCGGCCGCCGCGGCCTTCAGGGCAGCGAGATCAGGCGTATCCGTCATAGCCCTATCCTATTCGTGGCAAGCTAGCGATATGACCTTTGCGCTGCTCACGGATTCCTCGTGTGCGCTGCCCGCCGCGAGCCGCGAGGTGGCCCGCGTTCCGATCATCGAGGTACCCCTCAGCGTCGAACACGCAGCGGGCCGCCCCACGACTTCCCAACCCAGCGCGGCCGCACTGCTCGAGGCGCTGGATCGCGCCAGCCTATCCGGCACGCGTCCCGTCATCGCGCCGGTACTGTCCTCCAAGCTGTCCGGCACGGCCCAGGCGCTGCGCCAGATCGTCGTGGAGCACGGCGCCGACTGCCAGGTCATCGATACCCTCACGACGGGCGGCACGCTCGGCCTTGCCGTCCTTGCGGCCTCCCGCGCGACATCACCGGCTGCCGCGGCCGCCATCGTCCGCGAGGTCGTTGCCAAATCCATGACGCAGCTGCTCGTTGGCGATCTCAAGCCGCTCGTCACCGGCGGCCGACTCACCTCGCCGAGCGCGATGATCGGCACCGCCCTCGGCATCGTTCCCATCATCGACGTGCGCGAGGGCCAGCTCCGCCTCGCTGAGGCCGTGCGCGGCAAGAAGCGTGCCCGCAACCGCATGATCGCCCGCGCGCTCACTCACCTCGGGGCGCGGCCCGAGCGAGCCGTGCCCGCTGACGGCGTCGACTGTTTTTGCCACGTCCCAGGGGACGATCCGTTTCCCGATGAGGTCGCCGCTGCTCTCGCCGTCGCGGACGTTCCCGTCCGCGACCTGCACGTTGCCCCGCTGCCGGAGGCCCTGACCGTCCACACCGGGCAGACCTACTGGGGGCTGTGCCTAGCCCCCGCGCTGGCCGCGGATATCCACTAGCGCACCTTCGGGCCTCTTATAGCCCTTTCCCTCCGCCGGCGCCCGCCGCGAGAAGGCAGGCCGCCCTAGGTTGGCGGCATGTCAGATCTGCGCGCTGGGAGCGAACCCATAGAGCGCCGTCGAGTGCGGGTGTTGGCGGGCCCGCGCGTCGTCCTCGCGCTTGTGGCCCTCACCCTCATCAGTGCCGTCGCGGCGCTCGGCTTTCATCTGGCCACCGGAACAACGGCAACGGTCATTGCCACCCCGCCCGCAACGGCCTCACCATCCGGCCCCGTCGTAGTCACCGAAGAGCCCGCGGCGGGCTCCGACATCGTCATTTACCTCACGGGCGAGGTCGAGAAGCCGGGCGTGTACACGCTGCCGGCCACAGCCCGGCTCACCGACGCGATCGCGGCGGCCGGGGGACTGCGCGCGGGGGCCGATCCGGCTGCGCAGAACCTCGCGCGCCATCTGGAAGATGGCGAGCACATCCACGTTCCCAAACCGGGGGAGGCCCCGCCCGCCGCGGCAGGGGCCGCAACGCCAGCCGAGGGACTGATCAACGTCAACACCGCGACGAGCGAACAGCTCCAACAGATCTCCGGCATCGGGCCCGCCCTCGCCGAACGCATCATCAACCACCGCGAGACCAACGGGCCGTTCGCATCCGTCGACGCGCTTGATGACGTATCCGGGATTGGACCCGCGCTGTTATCGCGGCTGCGCGAAAAGGTCGAGGCGAAGTGAAATCTCGCCGCCCGGCTCTCGATCTACGCCTTGCTCCACTGGCCCTTGGCACATGGGCCGGGGCATGGCTTGTCCTTTCCGCGCCGCGCACGATCGCCCTCGCGGCCTTCCTTATGGCGAGCCTGCTTGCGGCGCTCAGCCATGCCCGCCGGCGCGGCCGCCACCGCGATAGCGAACGCAGCGTCCTTGCAGTCTTTATCGCCGTCGGGCTAGGGCTCGGCATCCTCACGAGCGGCGTGCATGTCGCGACCCGCGGGACCATCATCGCCGAGGCGGCCGAGCGCGGCACCGACAACCTCGTCGTCTCGATCGAGGCGATCGCCCGCACCGATCCGGTCGCGATCATCGGCCCGGAGTGGGCAGGGGACCGCCGCCGATTCATCGCCGACGCTACGCGCGTGTGTCTGAAAGGGCAGTGCCATGCCAGCCGTGAGGTCGTCACGATCCTCGGGCCAACAAGCGACATCAGCGCGGGCAGTAGAATCACCGCGAGCGGGCGGCTGCGGGCGGCGCGCCCTGGTGAAGAGTCGCCCGCGCTCCTGTCCGCCAGCAAACTGGCCGAGAGTTCACCGCCACGCGGACTTGGGGCCCTCACCGCTCGGATCCGAACTGACTTCCGGGCCGTGGCCGACGAACTCTCGCCCCAGGGGGCGGGCCTCGTGCCGGGGATCTCGATCGGCGATCGCTCCCGCCTGCCAGCAAGTCTCGATGACGCTATGAAGGCCGCCTCCCTCACCCATTTGACGGCGGTCTCCGGTGCCCATGTCGCCATCATCCTTGCGACCGTTCTCCTGCTGACCGCTGCGCTGCCACGGTGGGCGGGCATTGCCGCGGGTGCGGCCACCCTCATTGGGATGTTCCTGCTCGTCGGCCCCATGCCCTCAATCAAACGCGCCACCGTCATGGGCCTAGTCGTGCTGCTTGCGCGGCTGCGCGGCAGAGCACCGACGGGCCTGCCAGCCCTCAGCGTGGCGGTAATTACCGTCGTTGTGACCTGGCCGCATTCTGCTCGCAGCTACGGCTTCGCCCTGTCCGTCACCGCGACCGCTGGCCTGATGCTCCTGACACCCATCATGACCCGCGTGTTAGCGCGGTTCTTCTCCCAACGACTGGCCCGTGCGCTCGCTGTGCCGCTAGCTGCACAACTGGCATGTACGCCGATCATCGCTCTCATGATTTCCGAGGTCCAAACCTATGGAATCTTCGCCAACCTCATCGCCACACCCGCGTTCATCCCAGCACTGCTGACCGCGATGCCGGCGGCCCTGCTCGCTCCGGTTTTTCCCCGGGCCGCAAGCGTTCTGGCCCAGGTATCGTCGGGTTTTACGTGGTGGCTAGCGCGAGTGGCTCAGTTCTTTGCCGAATTGCCCGTGGCTCGCTACGGCCTGCCGGAGGGGATTGGTGGCGTCGCGATCGCAATCGGTGGATGCCTCGTGGTTCTTGGTACGGTCATTGCCGCTGACCGGTGGCTATCCACCCGGCCACGAAAACGTCAGGCTTCCCGTCGCCGCATGCGGGCGGCACTGGCAATCGCTATGGCTGCCGTCATTTGCGGCGTTGTCACCTACCGCTGGGCGAGCGGTGGAGTCCGCGAGTGGGATATGTGGCAGTGCGATGTCGGACAAGGCTCGGCATTCCTCATCCGCGCAGGTCCGACCTCGGCGCTCCTCGTTGATACCGGCAGTCCCGGCGCCGGTATCGAACGCTGCCTATCTCAGGCCGGCATTTCAAATCTCCCCTTCGTTTTCCTCTCTCACCCGCACTCCGATCACGTCGGTGGTCTGCACGATGTACTCGTCGGTGTGGACGTAGGGCAGATCATCATCGGTCCCAGCCGTCACCCGAGCGCAAACACAGAGCAGACGGCTCAACTCGCGGCATCGGCCGACATCGACGTCACCGATGCTGTGCGGGAGCGAAGGCACCTCACCGGTTCAAGTGGGCAGGCCACGTGGCAAATCTGGGGCCCTAGTAGTGCCGTCGCCGATAGTTGGGACCACGACGCTGGTGCTAATGATCTCTCGCTTGTGGTGTATGCCGAATCCGGGGACATACGCGCCCTCATCTTGGGCGACCTTGAAATGGAAGGGCAGGCCGAGCTTTATCGTCGGCTATCAGCGGTGTGTTCGGTCCCGCGCTGTCCCGAGATCGATGTGCTGGTGATGGCTCACCACGGCTCGGGGCGTCAGCTGCCAGAACTCGCACATCAGTTGGCGGCTCCTGTCGTGGTCATCTCGGTAGGAGCCGATAACGACTATGGCCACCCCACAGCGTCGGCGATCGAGCTGTATGAGGCGAGCGGCGGAACAATCTTCCGCACCGACCGAGACGGCGCATTGACCTTTCACGCCACGCCAGACGGCGTCGCTGTGACGCGCCGCGGCGGATCGTGAGAAAGTGAAGGCGTGCCTCCCCGTCAACGAAAAGCCCCCGCCGGACTCAGCTGGGACATCGTGGAACTCGCGCCCGTAGTCCTCATCAAAGGCCCCGAAGCGGTCCTCGCCGACCGCGCACGAACCCGACTGATGCGCCAAGCTCGCGACATCGACCCGGATACCGAGATCACTCATGTTGATGCGGCAGCCTATGCGCCTGCGCAGCTTGGTGTGTTGACCTCTCCGTCGCTCTTCGGCGAGCGGCGACTCATCATGGTGGACAACGCAAACCAAATGAACGATTCGTTTCTTACGGAGATGCTGGACTACCTCAAACACGTCGAGGAGGACTGCTGGGTCATTGTCCACCACGGCGGGGGACAACGCGGTAAGAAGCTCCTCGATGCGCTAGCTACTGCGGGGCCCGTAGTTGCGTGTGAGGAAATCAAAACCGATGGCGATAAGGCCGCATTTATTGCGCAGGACTTTCGGCGCGCTCGGCGACGTATCGATAGGGAGGCTGTGACCGCGCTCGTTGAGGCGGTCGGCTCGGATGTGGCTGAACTCGCTGCAGCCTCGGCGCAGCTTATTGCTGATACCTCCGGGACCGTCACGACTGATGTCGTCAAGCGCTACTACGGAAACCGGGTGGAAGCCTCTGGGTTCGCCGTCGCCGATGCGGCGCTCGCGGGCGATATTCCCAAAGCCCTGGCACTGTTACGACACGCCATCGATACCGGCACGTCACCCGTGCCGCTCGTTGCCGCGCTGGCGATGAAACTGCGCTCGTTGGCGAAGGTGGGCGGAATGCAAGCGCGGGGGCTGAACGCACGCGATGTAGGGCTCGCCCCCTGGCAGATCGACCGTGCTCGCCGCGAGCTGCGCGGATGGCGTCCGGAAGGTTTGGGAGCCGCAATCATCGCGGTCGCGCAAGCCGATGAGGACGTCAAGGGCGGAGGCAAGGATCCGGTCTACGCGGTCGAGAAAGCCATTTTGGCCATTGGTGCGGCACGCCGCTAGAGAAACGAAAACCGCCGATGACCGGAGCGGTCTCGGCGGTTTCGAATCAGCGTGTGCTGGAGCGTCCTTACAGGGAGTTAACGGCGCGGGCGAGCTTGCCCTTGCGGTTGGCTGCCTGGTTCTTGTGGATGACGCCCTTGGAGTGAGCCTTGTCGAGCTTGCGGCTCGCGACAGTGAGCGCCTTTTCGGCGGCGTCCTTATCGCCCGCAGCAACTGCCTCACGGACACGACGGACGTACGTCTTGAGCTCGCTCTTCACAGCCTTGTTGCGCTGACGAGCCTTTTCGTTCGTCTTGTTGCGCTTGATCTGAGACTTGATGTTAGCCACTTGTGGTGAACTCTTTCGTTGTTCGCTTGCGCGATCGGATTCGGTCAGTGAGGGATAGTGTCGGCGCCGGGACTGGGCCGTGGGGATGGCACGTGGTTGGCTCCGACAGGTGCGCCACACGACCATGCGGTACACCGAGGATCAACACTATCACCGAAACCCCCTAACGCCGCTAGTGAATCCCAGCGCTAATGCCCACCGTCAGGTGTGAATCACCGCACCCTGGCGCGTCGGTATAGTGAACCCGTTAATGGAACAAGGGGGACAGCAGTGGAAGTGTGGCGACTCAACCATCCCGAATTCGGTGAGCTTGTCGTCCGTATCGCCCGGCCTGTCGAACTTCACCTGTATGACCCGCAGTTCCCGCGTAAGGACACGGCCTCTCCCGATTGGGAAGAACGAGACAGCCCCAAGAATCGACTCACTGCGTTACTCATCAAGCTGAAGGATCGCCGTGCGTCAGGCAAAGAACGGTCGATGCTCTTCACTGTCAATGGCGAGGTTCGTGCGCGCTTAAAGGACATGAAACGAGCGAAAGTGCCCGTCAAGCTCGAGGCCGACGAAGGGGAGGACGAGCCTGACATCCCGACGGGTACCGTGCCAATCGGCATTGAGCCCTTCATCGATATCGATGTCAACCTTTTTGGGGAACCTCGCTCGATCTACTTTCGCGATCGCGGCAGCGACGAAGTCGCGCTGTTTGATGTCCCGAACAACTCGCCGGCAGAGCGTCGGTTCAAGGCAATGGAAGCCTCCCCCTGGAAACGCTTGGTTTTCCCGATCATGGCGGGCATGGGCAAGGTGGGGTGGGCGCTCATCGTCATTCTCGCCGCACCACTGATCGAACGGATAGTGACGTGGTTCCTCAGTTTCCTGCCCGAGATCAATATCCCGTGGCCACAGATCAATATCCCTTGGCCAGAAATCAATATCCCGTGGCCGGAGATCAATATTCCTTGGCCCGAGATCTCGCTGCCATCACTTCCTGCATTGCCTGCCTGGTTGGAGTGGTTGATTGACCATCCCAAGCTGTGGATGCCGATCCTGATCGGCATCGTTGCAGGAATTCTCGGCATGCGACGCGCTAAGAGATCCGCCAAGACACGCAAGTCCTGGCAAGAGCGGCAGGCTAGCCCTGATGAAGAGAAATCAACGCGTCAGTCACCGCATCAAAGATCGGCTTGTCGAGACGACCACCTTCGCGACGAATAACATCGGGCGACACCCACAACAGCCGGTCGAGACGCACCTCTGACGGGCGGCCGCGACGATCCCAGACACCGCTGCCCACATCCATCCAGTAGCGGCCGTAGCGCGCTTCCTTATCTGCGTCCCGGTCGTGGTCCTTGCTCGTGAGCTGGGCGATGATCAGTTGATTGCTCTCCCGGGCGAGGACGAGGACCGGACGGTCCTTACCCTGGGTGGCGTCTTCTTCGTAGGGCACCCACGTCCAGACGACTTCGCCGGGATCGGCATCACCGTCGAGTTCAGGTGAGTACTCGAAGCGAGGCAAGCCGCGCGTCGTGTCGTACTCGCCGATGGTTGCGCTGGCACGTGGCGCCGGCTGGACCCGGCGCGGTGAGGCGCTCGTGCGGGATGACTTTAAGGCATCGGTCGCGAGTTGGGAGACAAGTCGCAAACCGCGTCGAAACAGGGAATTCACGTCTCCACTGTACAAAGGAGACGCGTTGTTAGCTCAAGAGCAAGGCAAATGCGCACACGGTGAAGCCGAATAGGGCGAGGGGGAGCGCCGCTGCGGTCCCGATAAACGACCCAATGATGATTCGAAGGTCGTGCTTGAGGTACGGCGCATTGACAACCCCACCCGCGGCGCGAATAAGGCCGCGTTGGGCGGCTTCGATGCGCGGAAAGTACTTCGCTGTGCGAATTGTCGTTTCGCGATAGGCCTCACCGAGGGCTTGTGCCTCGTCGTGCAGCGCCGAGTTCACCGCACCCGATGATTGATGCGGCGCGACTTCCTGATCATGGCTGACGACGTCATCATCGATGACGACGGCGACGCCGGTTGCCTGACGCTCGAGATCGTCCAAGTTGCGTCGCAGGATTTCCCGGTAGATGCCGAACGCCGCGATAAAGATCCATAGCACGATGGCAAGCGCGAGCGGCAAGAACCGGATCGGTGACGAGGAGGAGGCAATGACAGCCAGCGACATGAGGGTCAGCAGACCGGTTGCCCCTGCTGCAGCCATGAGGAGTAGCCCTCCCGGTTTGTGTGCAATGCGCAGCAGGGTTGGCAGCAGCTTCGTGACAGTCTGCGACGATGTCATGTCTTTACTCTGACACCGCCGGCGGCCCAAAGCACGCCTAAACGTGGCGCGTTCGTCCTTGGCGCAACTGGGTTAGATCCTTGCGGTCATGCGACAATGGCGCGGACGACGTTTTGGGAAATGAGGAATCTGTTCGTGCCCCTGAGCAATAACCCGGCCCTTGATGCCATTCGCCCCGCGGCCACCGACCCGTCGCTGCTGCGTAACTTCTGCATCATTGCGCATATCGACCACGGCAAGTCGACGCTTGCTGACCGCATGCTCCAACTCACGGGGGTAGTCGAGGAGCGACTCATGCGCTCCCAGTACCTCGATCGCATGGATATCGAACGCGAGCGCGGGATCACGATCAAATCTCAGGCCGTCAGGATGCCCTGGGTCGTGAGCGAGCAGCCCTACGCGCTCAACATGATTGACACGCCCGGCCACGTCGACTTCTCCTATGAGGTCTCACGCTCGCTTGCGGCCTGCGAGGGTGCGGTCCTGCTCGTGGATGCAGCCCAGGGGATTGAGGCGCAGACTCTCGCCAATCTTTATATGGCGCTCGAAAACGATCTGACGATCATCCCGGTCTTGAACAAGATCGATCTGCCCGCGGCCCAACCCGAGAAGTATGCGGAGGAACTTGCCGGACTCATTGGTGGCGAGCCCGAGGACTGTCTGCGGGTCTCCGGTAAGACCGGCGCCGGCGTGACCGAATTGCTCGACCGAATCGTCGCCGAAATCCCCGCTCCGCAGGGTGATTCCGACGGACCCACCCGCGCCATGATCTTTGATTCGGTGTACGACACCTACCGCGGCGTCGTCACCTATGTGCGCGTCATCGACGGTCATATCGAGCCGCGCGACCGCATCGAGATGCTCTCGACGAAGGCCCGTCACGAGCTGCTGGAAATTGGGGTGATTTCTCCGGAGCCCACGCCGTCGAAGGGTCTTGGCGTCGGCGAGGTCGGCTACCTCATTACCGGTGTGAAGGATGTTCGCCAGTCGCGTGTCGGTGACACCGTCACGACGACCGCTCGCGAAGCAACCGAGCCACTCGCGGGCTACCGCGATCCACAGCCGATGGTCTTTTCAGGCCTGTATCCGATTGACGGTTCGGATTATCCGGCGCTGCGAGAGGCACTCGACAAACTCAAGCTGAATGACGCTGCCCTCGTCTACGAGCCGGAAACCTCCGCGGCCCTTGGTTTCGGTTACCGCTGCGGATTCCTTGGCCTGCTTCACCTCGAAATCGTGCGGGAGCGATTGGAGCGCGAGTTCAATCTCGACCTCATCTCAACTGCGCCCAACGTCGTCTACACCGTCGAGATGGAAGACCGCACCACGGTGACCGTGACGAACCCGTCGGAGTTTCCCGACGGGAAGGTCCACGCCGTGCACGAGCCCATGGTCAAGGCGACGATTTTGCTGCCAAGTGATTTCGTCGGGGCCGTTATGGAACTGTGCCAAAATCGCCGCGGCAACCTGCTTGGAATGGACTACCTCTCTCCGGAGCGTGTCGAGCTGCGCTATGAGCTGCCGCTCGCCGAGATCGTGTTCGACTTTTTCGATCAGCTCAAATCGCGCACGAAGGGCTATGCCTCCCTCGACTACGACATGGCGGGCGACCAGGTCGCGAATCTCGTCAAGGTCGACATCCTGCTGCATGGCGACACGGTCGACGCCTTTTCCGCCATTGTCCACCGCGACAAGGCCTACGAGTACGGCGTGGAGATGGCCGGCAAACTCAAGAACCTCATCCCGCGCCAGCAATTCGAGGTTCCCATTCAAGCCGCGATCGGCTCGCGCATCATTGCTCGCGAGACCATCCGCGCGCTCCGCAAGGACATGCTCGCCAAGTGCTACGGCGGCGATATCTCCCGGAAGCGCAAACTGCTGGAAAAGCAGAAGGAAGGCAAGAAGCGGATGAAGGCCATCGGTCGCGTCGAGGTGCCGCAGGAGGCCTTTGTTGCGGCGCTATCCTCGGATGCGCCGACGGGCAAAAAATGACCGTCCTCGGACGAGTCGAGGCGGTGTGCTTAGCGCACCCTGTCTTGACGGTGGTGCCGGGACCGGTGGGTCTGAGCGCAATTGACAAGCGGCCGACCGCAAAGCCCGTGGTGGTCGACGACCTTGGCCTGCAGGGCGATATCCAATGCGCCCGCAAACACCACGGTGGCCGTGATAAAGCCATCTACGTTATGGACTCGGCTGAGTTCGCATACTGGGAACGTGAACTCGTAACAGACCTGCCCTATGGCCACTTTGGCGAGAACCTGCGCATCGCGTCACCCACGGGCTGGGGCATCGACGATGCAGAGATCGGTGAAAAGTGGCGCATCGGGGGTATCGAGGTTGAGGTGACGGGGCCGCGTAACCCGTGCGCGACGTTTTCGTTTCACATGGGTATTGAGCGCTGGAATCGCACCTTTCGTCAGCGGGGACGACCCGGGGTCTATCTCAAGGTCCACAAGCCCGGCACGATCACCGCAGGCGATAGCGTCGAACTCCTCGATCGACCCGGCCATGGAGTCTCAGTGACACAGTGGTTTTCACACCACGATCCCGCTGATGCCCGCGCGATCCTCGCGCTGCACGACGCCGGCGAGATGACCGTGGCGCCCTACACGTTGAAGTACCTCATCGCGGCCGTCATGCGGGAGGGATAGCAGAATGACGAACAGGTATCACGCCCGCACGACATCATTCGTCCGTCGCGGTGAGCGCATGACCCGATCCCAGGCCGCGGCGTGGGAGAGGTTCGCTGACGATCGTGTGATCGAGGTGGAACGAGCCGACGGTTTTACGACCGTCGCTCCAGATCAGACCTTGGATCTGGCAGCGATCTTTGGTGGCCCCGCACAGCGCACGATCATCGAAATCGGCACCGGAACGGGCGATCAGATCGTTCACGCGGCCGCGCTCAACCCCGATACTCACTTCATCGGCTTTGAGGTCTGGCGGCCCGGAATCGCCCAGGCGCTTGTGAAGGCCAACCAGGCCGGCGTGAGCAATCTGCGCTTCATCCAGGCGGACGCCGAGCAGGGACTGACTCACCTTTTTGCCGCCAACAGCATCGATGAGGTCTGGACGTTCTTCCCGGACCCTTGGCAGAAATCACGCCACCACAAGCGTCGACTCGTCAAGGAGACTTTCGCGACCGACGTCGCCCAGGTGCTAGTCGATGGTGGTGCCTGGCGACTAGCGACCGATTGGCGCGCCTACGCCTCACACATGATTCACGTCCTGTCGGCGCACCCCGATTTCGAGCTCTATAACCAGGGCCGCTTTGCGGGACGAACGCTCACCAAGTTCGAAGCCCGCGCTGAAGCCGAAGGACGCTTCCCCTACGACCTGGTTGCCTACCGGAAGGCCCGATAGTGCCGGCTTTTCCCGACGGCGAGCCAGCACCCGAATCCGGCGCGCTGCCCGAATCAGCCCGCCACGGCGCCGCCGAGCGTCCATGGTCCGCCTACGTCCACGTGCCATTTTGCTCGGTGCGCTGCGGCTACTGCGACTTCAACACCTATACGGCCAGAGAGCTTGGCCCCGGCGCGGACCGAGACCAATACGCCAATACGCTCACCACCGAGATTGAGCTTGCGGGCGCCGTGCTCGCCGAGTTTCCAGAGCGAGAACTCGACACCGTGTTCTTTGGCGGCGGCACCCCGACCTTGCTGCCTGCCGCAGATCTCGCAGCCATGCTTGATGCGCTGAAACAGCGTTTCGGGCTGGTACCAGGCGCGGAAGTGACGACTGAAGCGAACCCGGATACCTTGAGCGACAGCTATGCTGCTGAGCTCGCAGCCGCCGGGTTCACTCGGGTCTCGATCGGCATGCAATCCGCCGACGAGCGCGTCCTTTCGGTGCTCGACAGAACCCACAATCCGGACAATGTCGCGACGGCCATTGCTGCCGCCAAGAACGCTGGCCTGTCGTGCTCCCTCGATCTGATCTACGGCACCCCCGGCGAGTCACATGACTCGTGGCGGACGTCGCTGCAGGCGGCTATTGCTCTCGTGCCGGACCACATCTCGGCCTACGCCCTTGGGATCGAGGAGGGAACAAAGATGGGCGCCGACGTTCGGCGCGGTCTGCTGCCTGACGTCGACCCCGACGTACAGGCCGACCGGTACGAGATCGCCAACGAGCTCCTCACCGCTGCCGGATACCCGTGGTACGAAGTCTCAAACTTCGCACGCCCCGGCCACGAATGCCGACACAACATCCATTACTGGCGTAACTCCGACTGGTGGGGTTTCGGACCGGGAGCGCACTCGCATATCGGCGGGGTGCGGTGGTGGAACGTGAAGCATCCTCGCGCTTACGCTCAGCTGCTCGCGACCGGCGTCTCGCCCGCACACGCCCGCGAGGTACTGTCCGATCGGGCGCGCCACGAGGAGCACGTCATGCTCGGTATCCGGTTGCGTGAGGGAATAGCCATCCCGATGGACGCACGAGCTGAGATCGATACCTTGGTGGGCGACGGACTTATTGATGCCACCGCGGCCGCCGACGGGCGCGCTGTTCTCACACTGCGGGGCCGGCTGCTAGCCGACCGGGTCACCTATGCGCTGCTCGGGATCTAGGGCAGGTGTGCCGATAGGAGGAATTGCAACGGCTCGCCTCCGTGCTTGAGGCGGAAACCGTCCTCGCATTCCTCCATCGCATCGGGCCAGATCCGCCACGCCGCGGTCCGCGATTCCTCGAATGCATCAAGCCTCAAACCGGCGTCCCATACCGCGGTGATGACCTCACCGATTGAGTGACTCGACTGGTGATTGCGCGCCGCAGTAAGCGGCGGTCGTCTCAATTGGCGGCGTTATCTGCGGAATAGTCCATAGCTGTTAGTCCTGCCCGTAGCGATCTGCGAGGACGAAGTCGATGAGCTCTTCCATCCGGCCGATAAGACTTGGCTCGAGATCGGCATAGGTGCGAACACGCGCAAGGATAGCCCGCCAGCCGCGCGCGATATCCGCCTGGTTGGCGTGGGGGAGCCCTAGTGCCTGCAGAGTACCGACCTTGATATCGATATGCCGTGGAATCTCCGGCCACGACGTCAGACCCACGCGTTCGGGTTTGATGGCTTGCCAGACATCCACGTAGGGGTGGCCAAGCACGAGGACATGCTCGCGTCCGGACAGCTTGGCCAGTGCGTCATTCACGAGGCGGGTCTCTTTAGATCCGGCCACGAAGTGGTCGACGAGCACACCCACCCGCCGGCCGGGGCCAGGTGAAAAGTCGCGGAGCATCGCCGCGAGGTTATCCACACCTTCGAGGAGATCCACGGCCACCCCGTCATAGGCGAGATCCTCGCCCCACACCTTCTGGATGAGATCGGCGTCGTGGCGTCCCTCCACCCAGATCCGGGAAGGCAGTGCGACTTGAGCGGCACGCGGGCCGGTAGCTCGGGAGCCGGAGGCCGTTCGACTAGGGGCTGCGGGAGCCGCCGGAGCGCTCGGCGGTGTAACGATGACAGGGCTGCCATCGATGAGGAAGCCGGGACCTAGCGGAAAGGACCGGATCCGGCCGTGCCGATCCTCCAAGTCCACGAGGTGCACCCCGCCGGATTTTTCCACTCTGATCGCCGCGCCCACCCAGCCGGTTTCGGCGTCCTCAAGGACATCGCCCAAGCTCAGTTGGTGCTGCCGCGAGGCAGGGCGCCGACTGGCGTGCGGGTCCGAGTCGAAAATATTGGTCCCATAGCGATCCATCACGCCCCCAAGGCTAGAACAGTTCGCGGGTGACGAACGTGACCACACCCCACGGTAGGCAAACCGGACATCAGCGGTAGACTTGGCACTCGATACCCTCGAGTGACAGCGCGGAAGGAGGACAGCCGTGGCAAGTGATCGCAGACTCCAGGTGCTACAAGCAATCGTGCAAGACTACGTCAGCACGAAGGAGCCGGTGGGCTCTCGGGCTCTCGTGGAGCGTCATCAGCTAGGGGTTTCCCCAGCGACAATTCGAAATGACATGGCAGCGTTGGAAGATGCCGGCCTCATTACCCAGCCGCACACCTCTGCCGGCAGAATCCCGACGGACCTCGGCTACCGTGCCTTCGTCGACCAGATCTCCGGTCTCAAACCGCTGTCCGCCGCCGAACGTCGCGCGATTGAAACCCTGCTGCGCGACGCCGTCGACCTCGAAGACATCATTGACCGCTCCGTGCGGCTCCTGGCGACCCTGACCCATCAGGTCGCGGTCGTCCAATACCCCTCGCTGCACCGCACCGCGCTGCGCCACCTCGAACTCGTCCAGTTGTCGCCGCGACTGTTGTTGCTCGTCATCATCACCGACTCCGGCCGTGTCGAACAGCGCACGATTGGCTGCACACTGGAGTTGAGTGACGAAGAACTCCATGCGCTGAAGACCGCCCTCAATGCGGCGGTCGTGGGCAAGCGCCTGCCCGAGCTCGATCAGCCGGTTAGCGAGCTGTCGGCCCTCGTGCCGCAAGAGATTGAGCCCCTGTTGGCAACCATCCACGAAGAGCTCAAGCAGATTCTGCAAAGTGAATCAGTTGACCGTGTCGCGATGGCCGGCACCGCGAACCTGGCCCGCACGCCCTCGGACTTCAGGCGCTCCATCGGGCCGGTGCTTGAGGCACTCGAGGAACAGGTGGTCCTCCTCAAACTACTGACGGAGATGACCGAAGACGAGGCCGTGACCGTACGCATCGGCTCCGAGACCCACCACGATCAGCTGGCAGAGACCTCGCTCATTTCATCGACCTACTCCGCCCCCGCGGAGACTCTCGCGGCCCTTGGTATCTTGGGCCCGACACGGATGGATTACCCCGCCACGATGACGATCGTGCGCGCCGTAGCCCGCTACATATCCCGCATCCTTTCTGGAGAAGACGACTCGTGAGAAATTACTACGACATCCTCGGCGTTTCGCAGCAGGCGAGCACCGAAGAGATTAAGCGCGCCTACCGCAAGCTTGCGCGTAAGCTCCATCCCGACGTCGCAGGACCCGGCTCCGAGGATGAGTTTAAGGAAGTCCAGCGCGCCTACGATGTGCTCTCCAACGCGGAAAAGCGCCAAATGTATGACCTCGGCGGCGAAGGCGCGTTCAGCGGTGGGATGCCCGGCGGCGGGTTCGGCGGCTTCTCCGACTTTTTCGACACCTTCTTCTCGGCGGCAACCGGCGGCGGCAGCGCCCACGGCCCGGTGCCGCGCGGCCGCCGCGGCCAAGATGCCCTCGTTCGGCTCGACATCACGCTCGCCGATGCCGTGTTCGGCACCTCCAAGGACATCCAGGTCGATACCGCCGTCGTGTGTTCGACCTGCCAGGGCACGTGCTGCGCGCCGGGAACCTCGCCGGTAACCTGCTCAACCTGTGGTGGTCGCGGCAGTGTTCAGCGCGTTGCACGTTCCTTCCTCGGCCAGGTCATGACGACGGCGCCCTGCCCGGAATGCCGCGGCCATGGCACCATCATCGAAACCCCGTGCACCGAGTGTTCCGGCGACGGCCGCGTTCGCACCCGCACGACGATTACCGTCGACATCCCGGCCGGAGTCGATTCCGGCACGCGCATCCGTATGACGGGTCGCGGCGAGGTCGGCCCCGGGGGTGGCCCAGCGGGCGACCTCTACATCGAAACCCATGTCCGCGCCCACCCGGTCTTTGCGCGGCAGGGTGATGACCTGCACTGCACGCTGACCATCCCGATGACGGCCGCTGCGCTCGGAACCGTCATCACGCTTGAGACCCTCGACGGGGAACGCGACATTACGATCGCGCCCGGCACGCCTTCCGGCCACGTGGAGGTCCTGCGCGGCCTCGGAGTCACTCACCTGCGGTCTGCGGGGCGCGGCGACCTGCTGTGCCACCTCGATGTGGCCGTCCCGACGAACCTCACCGATCGCCAACAAGAACTCTTGGCCGAGCTCGCCGAGCTGCGGGGCGAAGAGCGCGTCGAGCCCAAGATTGCTCCCGCCTCCTCGGTCTTTAGCAGGCTCCGGGAAAAGATCGGGTTGTGACCGCACCCGTCTTTCTCGACGCCGACCTCATCGCTGCGAGCGTCGGGTCATCGCTCACACTGCGCGGCGCCGAAGCGCGCCACGCCGTCGCCGTCCGACGCCTACGTCCCGGCGAGATCGTTCACGTCGTCAACGGGCAGGGGCTCCGTGTCTGCGGGACGGTGACAAGCGCCGATAAGTCGGCCTCCGAACTCACGATCGATATCGCCGAGGTGCATGAGGAGCCTGCTCTCGAGCCGCGCCTTATCCTCGTCCAAGCCCTCGCCAAGTCGGGGCGCGACGAGGCCGCCGTCGAAATGGCCTGCGAGGTCGGCGTTGATGCCATCATCCCGTGGCAGGCCAACCGTTCGATCGTCCAGTGGCACGGCAAGAAAGCGATCGAACGGCAACAGCGCTGGCAGGCGATAGCCACCGGTGCCGCCAAGCAATCCCGGCGATCGTGGGTTCCGCGCGTGCACTCCATGGTCACGAGCTCAGCGCTCGCCGATCTCATCGCCGCCGGCGGCACGTGGATCGTCGGCCACGAAAGCGCCACGCAGCCGATCGCGCAGATCGCGCTGCCGCCAACCGGGCAGGTCGCCGTCATCATCGGGCCCGAGGGCGGGATCGACGATGCAGAGCTTGCAGCCTTGAGCGCCGCTGGCGCCGAGGCGGCGCTCATTGGTCCGCACGTGATGCGCTCGTCAACGGCCGGACCCATCGCGATCGCGCACCTTGCGAGCCGCGCGGGTCGGTGGGCGCACCACGTAGGATGAAGGCACACATGAGCGCCAACGACTTTCGAACTGACTCCATCGTCATTCCCCACGATCTGGACCCCGTCGCCCTGTTTGGTATGCGCGACGAAGTCCTTTCCAGCATCGAGAAGGGGTTCCCCCGCCTCACCCTCGGGGTGCGGGACCGCACCCTCACGCTCGCCGGCCCCGGTGGCGAGGTCACGACTGCGCTGCACCTGCTGGAAGAACTCATCCAGGTCGCGCGTACCGGCACCCCGCTGACCGCCGACGCCGTTGACCGCGCCATCACCATGGTGCGCACCCACGCCGCCCGGCCGAGCGAAGTCCTCACCGACGACATCGTCTCCACCCGCGGCAAGACGATCCGCCCCAAGACGCTCGGGCAGAAAACCTACGTCGACGCGATCGACTCCAACACGATCGTCTTCGGCATCGGCCCCGCCGGCACAGGCAAGACCTACCTCGCGATGGCCAAGGCCGTCGTCGCCCTGCAAACGCGCCAGGTCAACCGCATCGTCCTCACGCGGCCCGCGGTCGAAGCCGGCGAATCGCTCGGCTACCTGCCCGGCTCGCTGACGGACAAGATCGATCCGTACCTACGCCCCCTATACGACGCCCTGCATGACATGGTGGACCCCGAATCCATCCCGAGCCTTATGGCCGCCGGCACGATCGAGGTCGCGCCCCTGGCCTACATGCGCGGGCGCACGCTGAACGATGCCTTCATCATTCTCGACGAGGCCCAAAACACCTCGCCCCAGCAGATGAAGATGTTCTTAACGCGCCTGGGCTTTAACTCCACCGTCGTCGTCACCGGCGATACCTCGCAGGTTGACCTGCCACGCGGCACCGCTTCCGGCCTGCGCGTCGTGCAAGAAATCCTGACCGGCATCGACGACGTCGCCTTTTGTTATCTCACGTCCGCCGACGTCGTCCGCCACCGGCTCGTCACCGACATCATCGACGCCTACGAGCGGTGGGACGCGACACGGCCGGCAGCATCAAACCAGGGGAGGAGGCGCTCATGAGCGTCGACGTAGCTAACGAGACGGGCGCGGCAATCGAACTGACGGAATTCGCGGCAGTCACGCGTTTCGTCCTCGACGAGATGCACGTGCATCCGCAGGCGGAGGTCTTCATCCGCTTCGTCGAGGAAGACGAAATGGCCGAGCTACACGAAAAGTGGCTCGATCTGCCCGGCCCGACGGACGTCATGAGCTTCCCGATGGACGAGCTGCGTCCCGGCAAGGACGCCGAGCACCTGTCCGAGGGTTGCCTCGGCGATATTGTCATCTGCCCTTCGGTTGCGGCGAAACAGGCGCGCGATGCCGGCCATTCCAGCGCCGAGGAAATGCTCCTGCTGACGATCCACGGCCTGCTGCACCTGCTCGGCTTCGATCACGCCGAGCCGGCCGACGAAAAGGTCATGTTCGACCTGCAGCGTAAACTGCTGCTGACCTTCCTCGCGGGCCGATGAACGGCGTTCCCGACCTCGCCCTGATCTTCCTCGCGCTCTTCGCCCTCATCATCGGCGCGGTCCTGACCGCCGGCGAAACCGCGCTCACGCGCGTCACCCGCGCCCACGCAGCCGAACTCGCAAGCGAGGGCAAGCCGCGCGCGGCCGCCGTGCAACGCCTGATCGATGAGCGCCACAGCGCGATCCTTGGCACCGGCTTTGTGCGCGTCATGGCGGAGATGACGGCCGCCGTCGCCATCACGCTGGTACTCGCTACGACGGTGACCACCTGGTGGCTCGCCTTCGGTGCCGCCGTCGGAATCTCCGCGCTGTTGCTTCTCGTCATCACGGGTGCCTCCCCGCGCCGCCTCGGCCGGCGCCACCCGGCGGATACGACGCACGCGCTCGCCCCGATCCTGCTCGCGCTCGCCACCCTCGGCCGCCCGATTTGGGTGCTGAGCTCCCGGTTCGCACCGGGCCGCACGACGCGCGAGCAAACGGCCGACACCGCCGAAGAAATGCGCGACATGGTCGACCTCGTCTCGGAGTCCGAGCACCTGGAAGACGACGAGCGCGAAATGCTCCACTCGGTCTTCGAGCTCGGGCGGACCATCACCCGCGAAGTCATGGTGCCCCGCACGGAAATGGTGACGATCGACGCCGATGCCACGCTCGAGTCGGCCATGCGGCTGTTTGTCCGCTCTGGCTACTCCCGCATCCCCGTCATCGGCGACGACATCGAAGACATCCGCGGCATCCTCTACCTCAAGGACGCGCTGCGCCGCCGCGAAAACCCGCGCAACGACGAATCCCAGGGCGCCATCCCCGTCGAACACATCGCACGCAACGCCGAATTCGTCCCCGAGACACTGCTGGTCGATGAGCTGCTCGAACAGATGCAAACCCGCAGCTTCCACATGGCTATCGTCATCGACGAATACGGCCTCATTGCGGGCCTGGTCACCCTGGAGGACCTTCTGGAGGAACTCGTAGGCGACATGACCGACGAGCACGATCACGCCGAACCCGAGGTCGAGGAGCTCGCCGATGGCACCTGGCGCGTGCCGGCCCGGCTACCCGTGGACGAGCTCGGCGAGATCTTTGATCTACCCGTCGACGATGACGACGTCGATACGGTCGGCGGCCTGCTGACCAAGGCGCTCGGCCGCGTGCCGATCGAGGGCGCAATCGCCCGGGTCCAAGGCCTGGAGCTTGTCGCGGAACGTGCCGGCGGCCGCCGCCGGCAGATCGAGACGGTGCTCGCACGTAGGATGAGTGAAGACGAAGAGAAGGACGAATGAACTTTCCAAGCGACGACGAACTCATGGCGGGCGAAGACGTCACCCCCGCCCACCTCATCGCCGAATACCCCGAGGACTTCCGAGCGGGATTCGCCTGCATGGTGGGCCGGCCCAACGTCGGCAAATCGACCCTGACAAACGCGATGGTCGGGCAGAAAATCGCCATCACCTCGCTGCGCCCGCAAACCACGCGCCACACCATCCGCGGCATCGTCCATCGCGACGACGCCCAGCTCGTGCTCGTCGATACCCCGGGCTTCCACCGCCCGCGCACGCTGCTCGGCAAGCGCCTGAACGACGTCGTCCGCGAAACCCTCACCCAGGTCGACGTGATCGTCGTCTGCCTGCCCGCAACCGATGAGATCGGGCCGGGTGACCGCTTCATCGTCTCCGAGGCGGCCGCCACGAAGACTCCGCTCGTCGCCGCCATCACGAAGACGGACCTTGCCGGCAAGGAACGCACCGCGCGGGCGCTGATCGAAGCCTCCCAGCTTGCCGATTTTGCCGACCTCGTCCCGGTCTCGGCCGTCGCCGGCCATCAGGTCGATACGCTCACCGACGTGCTCGTGTCCTACCTGCCGAAGAGCCCGCCGCTCTATCCCTCGGGCAATATCACCGACGAGCCCGAAAACGTCCTGATCGCCGAGTTCGTGCGCGAAGCAGCCCTCGAGGGCGTGCGCGAGGAACTGCCGCACTCGCTGGCGGTCCTCGTCGAGGAAACGCGGCGCCTGCCAGCAAAAAACGGTGGCGATCTGCTGCACGTGTACGTCACCATGTATGTCGAGCGCGAGTCCCAAAAGGCGATCGTCATCGGCCGTGGCGGCTCGCGCCTGCGCGAAGTAGGTTCCCGGGCACGCAGCCAGATCGAGGCCCTGCTGGGGGAGAAGATCTACCTCGACGTGCACGTGAAAGTTGCAAAGGATTGGCAGCGTGACCCAAAGCTCCTCGGACGACTCGGCTTCTAGGCGGCTACCAGCCAACTGGGGGAGCGTCACGCTGTGGCTGGTAGCCGTCTTCGGTTTGACGCTGCTCGGCAACTTCTCCGGTCCGGGCTGGTCGCCGACGCCGCTATCCGCCTCAATCACCGTCCAAACCGCCGACACGACGATCGGCTCGCCCGCGCTCACGCCGCCGCCCGGAACGTATGAGGTCGAACGCGAGATCGTCGACGTGAGACTCGCGCCCGACGTCAGCGTCAAAGCCTCGATCTATCGCCCCAAGGGCGCGCCGGGAACGCGCCCAGGTCTCGTGTTCTTGCACGGTGCCGGCTCCGCTACGCACCTGCATTTCGAGCCGCATGCGCGCGCCCTGGCGTCAGCCGGAATCGTCGCGATGGTGCCGGATAAGCGGATGGACACCTACACCACCGCCGAGCGCGACTATTTCGCCATGGCGACGGACTACCACGCCTCCACCGATTACCTGCGGGCCCTGCCCGAGGTCGACGACGCACAGGTGGGCGTCTATGGCGAGTCCGAAGGCGCCTATATCGCCTCCATCATCGCGGGCCGAAACCCGGAAACCGCGTTCCTCATTCTCGTCTCGGCCCCCGTCGTTCCGCCCCGGGAGCAGGCCGTCTACGCCACCGATAACTACCTGCGTAACACCCAGGTTCCGCAAGCGCTCTTAAACGTCATCCCGCGCGGGCTTGGCGCACAGTTTCCCGGCGGCATCCTCAACTACGCCGATTTCGACGTCCGGCCCTATCAGCGCCACATTACCGCCCCTGTCTTCATGGCCTACGGCACGGGCGACACCTCGATGCCGGTCATCCAAGGCGCCGAACAGGTGATCAGCGATATTGCGCGCGCCGGAAACTCGAAATACACGGTGCGCTACTACGACGGCGCGGACCACGGAATCAAAGTCAATACCCAGCTTGTGCCCGAGTTCCTGCGGGATCTAGCGCGCTGGATCGACGGCCTCCCAGAGACCGCCGCGGCGAGTCCTCGCATCGCCGGCGCCCAGCCGGTGCAACGATTCTTGGCCGAACCACCCCCGCAGCCGCGATGGTATGCCAGCGGCGACATGATGCTCTACGGCGTCCTGCTCGGTCCCGCGCTCGCGCTGGCCGGGCCACTGTTCGGCGGGGTGGCCTACCTGCTACCTCGACGCCGCAGCGGGGACGAGGCAATCTCCCGTGCCGGTACCGCGACGCTGCTGCGCCTCTCGTGCGCCGCAGCCCTTGCCGCCGCGGGCGCGTGGGTGCTGTATGCCGCCTACATCGCCAACGTCGCTAACCTCGCGCTGAACTACCGAACGAACGCCCTCGCCGTGGACGGCGGCTGGGTGATCACCCGGCTCGCGGCGATCTTCGCCGTCCTCGTCCTGGTCCTCGCCGGGCGTGCCCTGGGCCAAACCCACCGGGCGCCCGTCGCCCTGCCGCTGTGGCTGTCGATCACCCTGCTGGGCCTGCTCGGCGGCGCCCTCGCAATGCTCATCTCCGGCGCCTACTGGGGAATCTTCGCAGGCCTCATGCCGATTTAAGGTCACCAGGTGGGACGATTGACGCCAACGTGAGCCTGCGGGCTAAGATCCCCGTATGCGGTTAGCGATCCTGCTCCTTCGTAGCCGCGCTGAAAGCCTGTCATAGGGTCGGCCTTCCAGCGCGGCGACAAGTGCTGCTTCCGACCCACCCCACGGCACGGAAAGCTTAGGACAGATGAAAACCGCCGGACGCACCACCTATCAGACACCCTCCGCGATGCCCGTCGCGAAGTATCGGCCCTTCCTCGATGTCAATCCCGTCGACCTGCCGGATCGGACGTGGCCCACGCGCCGAATCACTCGCGCCCCGCGCTGGCTGTCTACCGACCTGCGCGACGGTAACCAGGCCCTCATCGAACCGATGGACCCCGCCCGCAAACGAGCCTTGTTCGACCTCCTAATCGCGATGGGCTACAAGGAGATCGAGATCGGCTTTCCGGCGGCATCCCAAACGGACTTCGATTTCGTTCGCCAGCTGATCGAGGATGAGGCGATCCCGGGTGACGTCGTCATCTCGGCGCTCACGCAGTCGCGCGAGGACCTCATCCACCGCACCATCGACGCGCTCGTCGGGGCGCCACGCGCGAACGTCCACCTGTACAACGCCACGGCCCCCGTCTTCCGCGACGTCGTCTTCCGCGCCGACCGTGACGCCACCAAGGAACTGGCCGTCTCGGGCACGCGCGAGGTCCTTGCGTACGCGGAAAAGATCTTCGACGACGACACGGTCTTCGGCTACCAGTACTCCCCGGAGATCTTCGTCGATACGGAACTCGATTTTGCGCTCGAGGTGTGCGAAGCCGTCATGGACGTCTGGCAGCCGAGCGCCGAGCGCGAGATCATCCTCAACCTGCCCGCGACGGTCGAGCGCTGCACCCCGAATGTCTACGCCGATCAGATCGAGTACATGAGCCGGAACCTGTCGCGGCGGCAGTACATCGCTCTGTCGGTCCACCCGCACAATGATCGCGGCACGGCAGTCGCGTCGGCCGAACTTGCCGTCATGGCGGGCGCCGATCGAGTCGAGGGCTGCCTGTTCGGGCAGGGGGAGCGGACCGGAAACGTCGATTTGCTCACTCTGGGCATGAACCTCATGACGCAAGGCGTTGACCCACAGGTCGATTTTTCTGACGTCGATCACGTCCGCCGCGTCGTAGAACAGTGCACTCGGATGGACGTTCATCCGCGCCACCCCTACGGCGGCGACCTCGTCTACACCGCATTTTCCGGTTCGCATCAGGACGCGATTGCCAAGGGCATGGTCCGCAGGGAAGCCGATGTTGCCGCCGCCGGCGGCGATGAGAACGCCGTGGCCTGGGACGTGCCGTACTTGCCGGTCGATCCGCACGACCTCGGCCGCAACTACGAGGCGATCGTCCGCGTTAACTCGCAGTCCGGCAAGGGCGGGGTCGCATACCTCATGAGCTCGACGCGCCACCTCGAACTGCCGCGCCGCCTGCAGATCGAGCTCAGCCAGATTGTTCAGCGCCACTCCGAAGTCGGTGGCGGCGAGATCACCGCGGAATCGCTGTGGCAGATCTTCGCCGACGAGTACCTGCCCGCCAGTACGGCGGAGGGCCTGAAGCCATGGGGTCGGTTCTCCCTGCGCGGCACGACGGTGACGACCGCGGACGACGGCGAGCACGCCACGCTGACGGTCAACCTCACCGATCACGGCGAGGATCGGGTCCTGGCCGCGACCGGTAACGGTCCGATCGACGCCTTTGTGAAGGCGCTCGGCCAGCTCGAGATCGACATTCACGTGCTGGACTTCGCAGAGCATGCCCTCTCGACGGGCGGCGACGCGACGGCGGCCGCCTACATCGAGGCCGAGGTCGATGGTCAGGTGCTGTGGGGCGTGGGGATCGATCCGTCGATCACGACTGCCTCCTTTAAGGCCATTATCTCGGCTGTCAACCGGGCAGTGCGAGACGCGTCCTGAGACAATGGCGAGGTGAAGACCTATCGTGACGAAGCCATCGTGCTACGCACCCACAAGCTGGGTGAAGCCGATCGCATCCTCACGCTCCTGACCCGGCATCACGGCCAGAGCCGGGCCGTAGCCAAAGGCGTCCGCCGGACCTCTTCTCGGTTCGGCGGGCGCCTTGAGCCGTTCAACCACATCGATGTGCAGCTCTACCGTGGGCGCAACCTCGATACGGTGACGCAGGTTGAGTCGATCCATCCATATTCTGATGCGCTTGCCCGGGACTTCGACAAGTACACCCGGGCGGCCGTCATGGCTGAAACTGCCCTGAAACTCACCGATGACGACGTGGAGGCGGGCCCCCAGCAGTTCCTCCTCCTGCTTGGTGCGCTTCACGCATTAGCGACCGGCAGGATCAGCGGGCAGCTGGTGATGGATTCCTACCTCCTGCGCGCTTTTGCCGTTGCTGGCTGGGCGCCGTCGTTCTTTGATTGCGCGGTCTGTGGCGCCTCGGGACCGCATCGCTCCTTCCACGTCGGCGCCGGTGGCGCTGTGTGCGATACCTGTCGACCGCCCGGTTCTGCCTCTCCGGATCCCAAAGCGATGGAGCTTCTAGGCTCGCTGCTGTCCGGCGATTGGCAGGAAGCAGAAGATAGCTCAGCGCGGGTTCGGGGCGAAGCCTCGGGTCTCGTGGCAGCGTTCGTCCAGTGGAATATGGAGCGACGGCTGCGTTCACTGTCCCTGATTCGCCACTTTCCGGAAGGTTCCTAAATGGCTCCTGTTGCTCCTCCGCCGCACCCCAGTGGCGCTCAGCCACCGAGGGTTCCTACCGAACTCGTCCCGAAGCATGTGGCGATTGTGATGGATGGAAACGGCCGGTGGGCAAATGCCCGAGGCCTGCCACGTACCGAAGGGCACAAGGCAGGTGAAGCCGCACTGCTCGATGTTGTGGCGGGAGCTATCGAGATCGGCATTACCCATATCTCCGCCTACGCGTTCTCAACTGAGAACTGGAAGCGCTCACCGGCCGAGGTTCGGTTCCTCATGGGTTTTAACCGCGACGTCCTGCGCCGCCGACGCGACACGATGAATTCCTGGGGGGTCCGGGTTCGTTGGGCGGGGCGGCGGCCTCGGTTATGGAAATCGGTTATCGATGAGCTGATTACGGCCGAGGAACTGACCGAGAACAACGACGTATGTACCCTCACGATGTGCGTGAACTACGGTGGCCAATCAGAGATTACCGATGCCGTCCGAGCCATTGCGGCCGATGTGGCTGCTGGTCGAATCCAGCCAAAGGGAATTTCCGAGAAGACCATCGAAAAGTACCTCTACGTGCCGGAGCTTCCCCCGGTTGACATGTTCATGCGAACCGGGGGAGAGCAGCGGACGTCGAACTTTTTGACCTGGCAATCGCAGTATGCCGAGATGGTCTTTCTGGACGAACCATGGCCAAAGGTGGACCGCCGGTCACTGTGGCGAGCAGTAGAGATCTATGCCCGCCGGGATCGCCGCTACGGTGCGGCAATTGACGCCATTTCCACCTAGAACGGTGGCGGATCTTCGTCATCTGGAGGGCTATATCGTCGGCGGAATGGGCGCCGCGGAGATTCCACAGAACGGGCTGAACCGATCTGCCACACGCGGGTTCCATCGGAATACACCGTGACAAGTCTGGCGAGTTTGCGGGTCTTCAAGCTGTGACAACGGTGGCAGAGCAGCATGAGATTGCGCACCGAGGTGTCTCCGCCGTCTTGCCACTCGATGACGTGGTCCATTTCGAATCGACCCGTCGGACGGCCGCAGCGCGGGCCCTGGCAAAAGCGGTCCCGCCGCTTGACTGCGGTTTCAATTGCGGCCGGCGGGCGGTACCGCTCGCGGCCGATATCAAGTGGTTGACCGGTGAGGGTGTCGGTCACGATACGCTGCCACGTTCCGCCGGCGGAGAGCAGGATTGCCAACGCGGGCGGGATAGCGCCGTAGCCTTCGAGCCACGCGCTTTCGATGCGACCGCAGGGCGAAGCGGACGCCTCAGCGTCCTCGCGCGCGATGGGAGCCGGTGCGGGATACTGTGGGACGCTCGCCCCTGGTCCATACACCGCGTCGTTGATCGTCACAGGCCCAAGGATGACGTGCTCAAGATCGTCCAGGACCTTAATCTCGCCTTCGTCCATGCTCACGTCGTCGCCCAGGACGCCATCAGCTGAATTCGGGTGCGGATCCCAATCGGGATTGGCACGTGCGAGCACCTCGAAGGGGATCGTGACAGAGATCTTCATCGGCGGGATGACAAAGGGCTCACCGCAGGTGGTCTCGGTCGCGAATCCTTCCGACATGACCTTGACCATGATCTCTGCGAGGAGATCAGCGCGCAGCTGGGGATACGTCCGGCAGTCTCCGTTACGGATCGCGCTGTGCGCGAGCTCGTTTAGGACTGAGTCCAATGCGAGTGCCTGTTCGGCAGGCATATTGATCCAGAACTTCGCCATCCCGTTAGCTGTTTTCACCGGCCGGGAGACGCAGCGCTTTGCCGAAGCCCGAACGTGAGCCTTGTCCTCTTCGTCGGGCGCAATCTCGATCAGGAGGTCGGACACTTCCTTCGCAGCGGCGTTGGGAGAAAGCGTCGCCAAGCGGGGCGCGAGGGCGGCGTCGACCGCAAGGCAGACCTGGGCAGCGGAGTTACTGAGTTTCGAGGTGACGGCTCGGATAACTGACAGGGAGACCAAACCCTGATCGAACTGATCGGAGCATAGCGGCAGAGTCTGCAAGATGGAGCCCACGTCGCGCAACTGGCGGACCTTGTATGTCGACATGCCCGTTTCCGCTGCGATGACCTCGGGCGTGGCATCGACGACGCCAAAGCGATCCTTGTGAACGAAGGTGGGCTTTTCGAAGACCTGAAAGATGTGCCGCACGATCTGGGCATCGGCCCGATTCGAAACCTTGATGCACTCGTTGAGACACTGCAGGTTCGTGGGAGTGCTCGTGTGGACGTAGGGAAAACTCGTCGCCAATTCGATGGCGGGGGACAGGGCAGAAAACGCTACTCGGTAAGCGCTCGCACATGCGGCTCCGAGTTGCTCATCGAGCACCGCGACCGCTTGCGGGGCGGAATGTCCCGACTGCGGCTCTGATTCGCTGTTGTCTGCCATAACGTCATCACATCATCGACCACTGACACGCTTGTTCGAATGCGGCGGATTCTCGGGTGCCGTTCGCTCTCAGCGAACTAAAGTCGCGTGATTGCGGGCAAAAGCAGCGCTACAGCTCGACTGAGTTCTTACGGGAGCGCAGTAGCCGGGAGACGATCATGGCCAGGGCAAAGATAACGAGCAACGCCGCTAGCGTCCACCACGATCCGGCCACGGCATTGATGGCGGCGACCCACACCGCGAGGAGCCCGAGGCCGTAGAGCAGTGCCCACATGAGGCAACCGGGCAGCATGGCGAGCGTGTAACGGCGCCATCGCATGCGCACGAGTCCGGCCGCAGCGTTGACGGCGGTTTGGAAGCCCACGGTGAGAAACGAGACGGGGATAATGACTAGTCCCCAGCGCTCCAGTGCGCGCTTGCCACGTTCTGGTCCGGGCCCCGTAAACCATGCGGCGATCTTGGCGATGAGAGGACGTTCGCTGTGGGAGCGCATGGCGCCTGCGGCAACCGCGCGCGCCAACCAATAGGTGCCTTGGGCGCGACAAAAGACGACGACGAAGAGGAATGCGACGACGAGCCAGATTGGCCCATCCTTTATCAGCTCAGGCACGGAAACGATCGACCTTATTCAGCTGCGCAGTTCGCGCACAGGCCAAACAGCTCAAGGGTGTGATCGACCTCGACGAAACCATGCTCCCGAGCGATCTTCTTCGCCCAGTCCTCAACCTCCAGCCCGGCAAGCTCCTCCGTCGTGCCGCAATTGCGGCAGACGAGATGGTGGTGGTGCCCGGTCCGCTTACACATGCGGTAGACGTTCTCGTCTTCGATCCGCAGCACGTCGACGATGCCCGAATCCGCGAGTGACTGCAGGGTGCGATAGACCGTTGCGAGGCCGACCGCATCGCCGCGCTCTTTGAGGTCGTCATGCAACTGTTGTGCTGAGCGGAAGTCGTCGAGGCTCTCCAGGAGCGACGTCACGGCAATCCGCTGCCGGGTCATGCGTTGCATGTCTCCTGTCCTCCGAATTCCGAGTCCGCGTCATCTTCGTGCTTGTGGTGCGGTTCCACCCGATGGAACAGGGGCCGCACCATCGAGACTACCCCGTAAATCGCGATCGCGAGTACGACGATTGTGGCACCTGCGCTGTAGGGCTTGATGTAGGTGATCGTCAAGCCAGCAACGGCGACGGTGGCACCGATAGCCATCGCGACATGCATGGTGCCCGCGAACGAACGGCACACCAGCTGGGCGATGGCGACCGGAACAATCATGATGGCTGAGACCAATAAAACACCGACGACCCGCATCGCCACGGAGACGGTCAGGGCCGCGACGATGGCAATCAGGATATTAAGGAAGCGCACGGGCAGGCCGGTCGCGCGCGCGAAGTCCTCGTCGTAGGACAGCGAAAAGAGTGCCGGGCGAAGGCCCAGTCCCACGGCGATGATGAGAGCGGCGAGGATGACGGTCCAGGTGAGGTCGGCGCTCGTCACCGTCGCGATGGAGCCGAAGAGATAGGCCGTGAGATTCGCGGAGGTGCCGCCCGCCATGGAGATGAGCAGGACGCCGCCGGCGATTCCGCCATAAAACAGCAGCGCGAGAGCGACGTCGCCGGAGGTGCGGCCGCGCGATCGGACGACCTCGATCATGACCGAGCCGACGATGGAGGCCGCGACCGCGCCGGGAATCGCCCACTGGTCCTGATTGGCGGCGCCAGCCCAGGCGGCCGCGAGCCAGCCGAGGGCGACGCCGGTCAGCGCGACGTGCCCGATGCCGTCGCCCAGCAGCGCGAGGCGACGTTGCACGAGGTAGGTGCCGATGATGGGGGCAGAAATCCCGACGAGGAGCGCGGCAAGGAGGCCGCGCACCATGAGGGGCGAGGAGAGCATGTCAGACAGGATGGCGCTCATGATCTAGCCCCAGGAAAGATCGGGGGCGAGCGCTGGGGGAGCGTTATCGCCGTGCGGGTGGTGCTGGTGGACGTGGTCGGGATGGGCGTGATGACCATGCGGCTCGGGCGGAGCGCCGTCATGCGCGATGGATCCCTGGGCGAGCACGATCGAGCGGTCAAGGAAGCCCTCGAAGGGCCCGAGCTCATGCAGAACGACGATGATCGTCGTGCCCTCGTCGTGAAGCTCATGCAGCGCGTTGAGCAGCAGCTCTTGAGAGTGGCGGTCGATGCCGGCCAGGGGTTCGTCGAGCACGATCAGCTCGGGGCGGCGAACGAGGGCACGTGCAATCAGGGTGCGCTGAATCTGGCCGCCGGAAAACACGCGGATCGGATCGTTAGCGCGGTCGGCGAGGTTGACCTTTGTCAGGGCCTCCATTGCCGTGGCTTTCGCGCCGCGGCGCGGGCGCAATCGCCAGTTGCCGATCAGTCCCGACATGACGACTTCCAGCGCCGTCGTCGGGGTTTCACCAATGGCGGCAGCGCGCTGCGGGACGTAGCCGATACGGTCGAAGGGAACCTTGGCGGGCTGCGAAATGGGCTCGCCAAAGAGGTAGATCTCGCCGCGTGTCACCGGCGCGAGGCCGAGGGCGGCTTTCATGAGGGTCGACTTTCCGGACCCGTTAGCGCCAAGGACCGCCACGACCTCCCCACGCGTCACCGTGGCGGTGACGTCGTGCAGGATCGTGGCGGGACCGTAGGCGACGCTCAGGTCGTCGAAAAAAAGTACTGGGGCAGGATCACGCATTACTTACACTCTAGGGCAGAGCGCAGCGCCTCCAGGTTTTCCTTCATGACGGCGACGTAGTCCTTGGAGTCATCGGCCTGGTTCTCAAGCGGGTCAAGGACGGCGGTTTTCGCGCCGGTTTCCTTCGCGAACGTCTCGGCTGCCTTCGGATTGATGAGGCTCTCGGTAAAGACCGTGGTGACGTGCTTCTCAGCCATGATCTTCTTGATGGCCGCGAGGGTTGCGGGGGACGGCTCCGATTCCGGGTCGATCCCGGAGAGGCCGACCTGCTGAATGTGCGCGTCCGAAACGAGGTAGCCATAGGCCTCGTGCGCGACGACGATCGTGTCCTTCTCGCACGTCTTTAGGCCCTGGGAGATGGAGTCCTTCAGCTCGCGCAGGCTCTCGGCGACGGTTTTCGCGTTCGCTTCGTAGTCGGCGGCGTTGTCCGGGTCAATCGCGCTCAACGTCGCGGCAATTTTCGGTGCGACGTCGGCCATGCGGGCAGGGTCGAGCCAGAAGTGCGGGTCGAGGTTTCCATGGGCGTGCTCGTCGCCGTGGTCGTGGTCGTCACCGTGGTCGTGGTCGTCACCGTGGTCGTGGTCGTCACCGTGGTCGTGGTCGTCACCGTGGTCGTGGTCGCCGTGGTCGTGGTCGGCCGCGACGAGGTTGGCGTCCTTGGCGGCGTCATAGGCGTGGTCCGGCTTCACCTCGGTGATCGCCTTGTCGACCGAGGGCTGGAAACCGGAGAGGTAAATGACGGCGTCGGCCTTGCCGATGGTGGAAACCTGCGCGGGAGCGAGTTCGAGGTCGTGGGGCTCTGCCCCCTTCGGGGTCAGCGAGGAGACGTCAATATGGTCCTTGCCGATCTGCTCCGTCAGATACTGCAGCGGGTAGAAGGATGCAAGGACCTGCGGCTTGCCAGCGGCTTTCGGGGTATCGCTCGAGCCACCGGAAGAGCAGCCCGCCAGCGCGAGGGCAGCAAGGGAGAACATGGCAACTAACTTTCGCATGATAATGATTCTCATCGTGGATGGGGTGAGAGTCAAGTCCGGCTCCCATGTCCTTGCTCACCTGCGCGGGGTGGTTGCCGGTTTCGGGGTGAATGTCGGTACCCTAAAGCTGAAGTGCACCAGCCAGGTGTGCCGCCCCTAACTCAGGAGAACAACGTGGCTAAGGCTCCATCCCGTCTCGATTCCGTCATCAACCTCGCCAAGCGACGCGGTTTTGTCTACCCGTGCGGTGAGATCTATGGCGGTACCCGCTCGGCGTGGGATTACGGACCGCTCGGCGTCGAGCTGAAGGAAAATCTCAAGCGCCAATGGTGGGACGCCATGGTTCGCTCCCGCGAAGATGTCGTCGGAATTGATTCCTCGATCATTTTGCCGACGGCGGTGTGGCAGGCCTCTGGGCACGTCGAGGCCTTCACCGATCCGCTCGTCGAATCGCTCTACACCCACAAGCGCTACCGCGCTGACCACCTGCTCGAGGAATACGAAGAAAAGCACGGCCACGCCCCGGAAAATGGGCTCGCCGACATCAACGACCCGGTGACAGGCCAGCCCGGCAAGTGGACCGAGCCGCGCGCGTTCTCGGGCCTCATGAAGACCTACCTGGGCGCCGTCGACGATGAGACCGGACTGCACTATCTGCGTCCCGAAACCGCCCAGGGGATCTTCATCAACTTCGCCAACGTTGCGGCGTCGGCGCGGATGAAGGTGCCGTTCGGTATCGCCAACATCGGTAAGTCGTTTAGAAACGAGATCACGCCCGGTAACTTCATCTTCCGCACGCGTGAGTTCGAGCAGATGGAGATGGAGTTCTTCGTCAAGCCCGGCACCGACGAAGAGTGGCACGAATACTGGATTGAGCAGCGCATCAACTGGTACACCGACCTCGGCATCAAGCGGGAGAACCTGCGGCTATATGAGCACCCCAAGGAGAAGCTCTCCCACTATTCCAAGCGCACCGTCGATATCGAATACACCTTCGGTTTTGCCGGGAGCAAGTGGGGCGAGCTGGAGGGCATCGCCAACCGGACCGACTACGATCTGAAGACGCATCAGGAGGCATCGGGCCAGAACCTCAGCTACTTCGAGCAGGCCACCGGCGAGCGCTTCATTCCCTACGTCATCGAGCCCGCAGCGGGCCTGACCCGCTCGCTCATGGCCTTCCTCGTGGAGGCCTACGAGGAGGACGAGGCTCCCAACACCAAGGGCGGCGTCGACAAGCGCACCGTGCTGCGCCTGGATCATCGCCTGGCGCCGGTCAAGGTGGCAGTGCTGCCGCTGTCGCGCAAGCCGGAGCTCGCGCCGCTGTCGAAGCAGATCGCGGCGGATCTGCGCAGCGCGTGGAACATCGAGTTCGACGATGCGGGGGCCGTGGGACGACGCTACCGCCGCCAGGACGAGATCGGTACGCCCTATTGCGTGACGATCGACTTCGACTCGCTCGAGGATAATGCCGTGACCGTGCGCGATCGCGACTCGATGGCACAGGAGCGCGTCGGCGTCGATCAGCTGAAGGGGTACCTCGCGGCCAAGCTCGTCGGCTGCTAATGCATCAGCACCATGCAGGCGGGGCCGAGCTGCCCGCAACGGCACGCCGGCGCGCGCAGCTCGTCCTCGCCGCGATCGTGCTTCCGCTCCTCATCGCGACCCTCGTCGCGACGTGGATGCTGTGGCCGACCGATCGCTCGGCGATTGGATCGCGTCCACTCATCGATGCGAACGCGGAGCCGATCTCTGCCGTCGTGACCGATATTTCGGGCGCTCGTGACGAGGCGATTCCCGCCGTCGGAATTCGCCTCACGAGCGGCGATAACGAGGGCGCCACCACGGCAATGCAGGTCCCGCCCGAAATCCTCGAACACGGGCTGCGCGAGGGGGACAAGGTCTCCGTCGTCTTCCTCGCGGACGCGATGGAATCGGGCTCGCCGTACGTCTTTTTGGATTATCAACGCCAGCTGCCGATGGGGCTGCTGTTTGCGGGCTACCTCCTCGTCGTCGCGCTCGTCGCGCGAATCAAGGGGCTCGCCGCCGTCGTGGGACTGCTGGCCTCCCTCGGCGTCATCGTCTTCTTCGCGATTCCCGCCATCATGGCGGGCGCGAACCCGGTCGCGGTCGCGCTGACAGCGGGCTCGCTCATGATGTTTTGCGCGGTCTACCTCGCGCACGGCGTCTCGATTCGCACGACGACGGCGCTGCTTGGTACCTTCGGCGGGCTGGCCATCACGCTGGCCGTTGGTTTGTGGGCGCTGCGCGCCGCGCACGTGACGGGTGCGCAGGGCGATACCGGCCAGCTCATCTCGACGATGTTTCCCGACCTGCGGCTGGGCGATCTCATCCTGTGCGGGCTCGTCATCGCGTGCCTGGGTGCGCTCAACGACGTGACGATCACGCAGGCATCGGCGGTGTGGGAGCTGCACGCCGCGAATCCGAAACTGACCAAGCGCGAATTGTGGCGTGGCGGAATGCGGATCGGGGAGGACCACATCGCCTCGACGGTCTACACGCTGGCATTCGCCTACGTCGGAACCGCGCTGCCGCTGCTCATCCTGGCCGCGCTCATTGACCGGACCTTTCTCGCGACGCTCGGGGCGGGTGAGATCGCCGAGGAGATCGTGCGGACGCTCGTGTCCTCGATCGGTCTGATCCTTGCGATCCCGATGACGACCGCGATCGCCGTCGCCCTCGTCCATCGGGCGCCGACGCGCGGCAAGGTGCAGCAGGAGGCCGCCCAATGAGCTACCCCGCGCTGAAGCTCGGGCCGGTCACGGCGCTCACCCCGGTGGTGCTGGCGCCGATGGCGGGCGTGACGACCCCGCCATTTCGTCGGCTATGCCGCGAAGCGGGGCTTGCCGGTTACCCCGGTGAGCTCCCGAGGGGGGACCTCGTCGCGCCAGCCGGCCTGTACGTGACAGAGATGGTGACCTCTCGCGCGCTGGTTGAGCGCCACCCGGCGACGATGCTGATGGTCGAGCCGGATCCGCTCGAGGCGGTGCGCAGCGTACAACTCTACGGCGTCGATCCCGCGACGATCGCTGAAGCCATTCGCATTCTCATCTCCGAGGACCTTGCCGACCATATCGACCTCAACTTTGGCTGCCCGGTACCCAAGGTGACGCGCCGCGGGGGCGGGGCGGCGCTGCCGTGGAAGATCGGCCTGTTCGAAGAGATCGTGCGCCGGGCCGTCGCGATGAGCGAACGCGAATCCCGCCCCGGACGCAGCGTGCCGATCACCGTCAAGATGCGCATGGGCATCGACGACAATCACCTCACGTTCCTGCAGGCCGCCAACGCCGCACGCGACGCTGGGATCGCCGCGGTCGGACTGCATGCCCGCACCGCAGCCCAGCACTATTCGGGCACGGCGCGCTGGCCCGAGATCGCGCGCCTGAAGGACGCAATGGGGGACTACCCGGTGCTTGGCAACGGCGACATCTGGTCCGCCGATGACGCGCTCGCGATGATGGAGACGACAGGCTGCGACGGCGTGGTGATCGGTCGCGGCTGTCAGGGGCGACCCTGGCTCTTTACCGACATCGTCGCCGCGTTCAACGGCTCCGAGCTGCGGGTACGCCCCGGAATGAAGGCCGTCACCGACGTCGTGTACCGCCACGCCGAGCTCATGACCGAGCATTTTGGCGACGAGTTCAAGGCCGCCCGCGAGATGCGTAAGCACATGGGTTGGTACTTCAAGGGCTATCCCGTTGGCGGCACGCTGCGCCATGAGCTCGCGATGATTGACTCGCTCGCGGATTTGCGCGCGAAGCTTGACCAGCTCGATGCGAGCGAGCCATATCCCGGGGCAGCCGTCGAGGGCCCGCGGGGGCGGGCCGGGCATCAGCGCCGGCCCCACCTACCCGACGGGTGGCTCGACAGCCAGGAGTTATCCGAGGCGCACCAAAGGGCGCTGCACGAGGCCGAACTCGGGATCTCGGGCGGCTAGGCGCGCGAAGCCCATACCGTCACATCGGCCGGGACCTCGCCGGACTCGGTGAGATCGTCCGTCGCGAGCTCGATCCGCCAGCCCGCTGGCAGCGGCGCCGCCTTGCCGATCGCCGTAAAGACGAGGTGCTCGGCGCCCGTCTGAGTGCGGGCAACGCCGGCGACGACGTGCTCGGGGACGTCGGTGAGGAAGGCGAAATCCGCTTCGCCGAGCTGCCAGGCCTTGCGCAGATGGAGCAGCGCCCGATACAGATACAGCGTCGAGGTCGGATCCGACAGCTGCGTATCGACGGCGTAGATGTCCCAGTCCTCCGGCTGCGGCAGCCACGTCTCGCCACTGGGCGAGAAGCCGTAGCCGGGCTCGTGCGCGCGCCACGGCAGCGGCACGCGGCAGCCGTCGCGGCCCGCCTCCAGGCCGTTGGTGCGGAAGAATGCGGGGTCTTCGCGCACCTCATCGGGCAACGACGTGTGCTCGGGCAGTCCGAGCTCTTCGCCCTGGTAAAGGTAGGCCGAGCCTGGAAGCGCGAGCATGAGCGCCGTGGCCGCGCGGGCACGGCGCAGGCCGAGTTCGCGATCGGGCTGCGGGTCGGTGGCGAAGATGCCGTTGGGGCCCTTGCCGGTTTCGCGCAGTCCGAGTCGGGAGGCGTGGCGCACCACGTCGTGGTTGGACAGCACCCAGGTCGTGGGGGCGCCAACGGCGGCGAAGGTCGCCATGACCTGCTCGGCGACGGCGCGCAGTTCGCGGGCGTCCCACAGGGCCACGAGGTAGTCGAAGTTGAACGCCTGGTGCATCTCGCCGTCGCGCACGTAGCGGGCGAGGCGTTCAGGCGGATCGACCCACGCCTCGGCGACGAGCATCCGATCCCCGTCGTATTCGGCCAGGACCTTATTCCACCGCCGATAAATCTCGTGGACGCCATCCTGATCGAACATGGGCGGACGCTCGCCGTCATCGCCCTGCACCATCTGGACGTGGCCGGCGTAATCCGGCAGCGCGGGATCCTTCACGAGCCCGTGCGCCACGTCGATCCGGAAACCGTCGACGCCTCGCTCGAGCCAAAATCGCAGGATCCTATCGAAGAGGTCCGCGACCTCGGGGTTGTCCCAGTTAAGGTCCGGCTGCGAGGAATCAAACAGGTGGAGGTAGTACTGCTCATCGTCGGCGTAGGAGCTGCCGGGCGCATCTGCGCGATCTTTGACTCGCGTCCAGGCTGAACCGCCGAAGATCGAGAGCCAGTTGTTGGGCTCGTCGCGAAAGTAGTAGCGCTCACGCTCGGGGGAGCCGGGGCCGGCGGCAAGCGCCGCCTGGAACCATTCGTGGTCCTCCGAGGTGTGGTTCGGCACGAGGTCGATGATGACTTTCAAGCCGCGCTCGTGTGCGGCCTGGATCATCTCGTCGGCATCGGCCAAGGTGCCAAAGCGCGGATCGACGTCGAAATAGTCGGCGACATCGTAGCCCGCGTCGTGCTGCGGACTGCGATAAAACGGCGAGAGCCAGATGGCATCAATCCCTAGGTCGCGCAGGTAATCCAGGTTCTTTGTCACGCCGGCCAAGGTCCCGATCGGACCCTTGGACGAGGCAAAGGAGCGCGGATAGATCTGATAAATGACAGCCGAATGCCACCAGGGGTAGGTAGCTGCAGGCTCAGACATGTATCTCCTAACTAGGGGTGAGGACACCGGTCGATGCGCGTACGACCAGTTCGGGTGCGAACACCAGTGACGCCGCCGATGTGGTGCGGCCATCGATCATCTGGATGAGGGTTCCGGCAGCCGCCCGCGCGATGCGGCCAACGGGCTGGCGGATCGTGGTCAGCGGGGGATCGGTGTAGGCGATGAGCGGTGTGTCGTCGTAGCCGACGATAGAAATATCGTCCGGAACTCGCAAACCGAGTTGACGTACCTGGCGCACGGCACCCATCGCCATCATGTCGGAGGCGCAGATGATCGCGGTGCAGCCGGCGCGCAGCAGCTCGGCGGCGGCGGCCTGGCCGCCTTCCATCGTGTAGAGCGAGGACGAAATGTGCGGCTCGGTGTTCAGTCCCGCACGCTGGTGGGCGGCGGTGAAACCTGCGACCTTCCTTTGCGTGGGAATGAACCGTTGTGGGCCGACGGCGAGCCCGATGCGGGTGTGACCGAGCGTGACGAGATGATCGAATGCGCGCGCGGTCGCGTCCTCATCGTCGCAGGAAAACGACGGCGCGCTGACCTCGGGATTCGGGCCATTGATCGTGACAAACGGGGTATCGGCGAGGTTGGTGTAGCGCTCGGGGTCTGCAGCCGAATCGGCGTGCAAACCCGAGACGAAGATAATTCCCGCGACGTGCCGGTCCAGCAACGTGCGCACGTACTCGTCCTCGGTGATTCCGCCGGGCGACTGGGTGCACAGCAGCGGCATGTACCCCTCGGTGGACAGGACTTGTTCGATCTCCTGGGCGTAGAGCGGGAACACCGGATTCGATAGCTCGGGGACAATGAGTCCAATGAGGCCGCTCGACAGTGGGGCCGACTCGGTGGGGCGCTCGTAGCCGAGGACGTCAAGCGCCGCCAAAACCGCGCGCCGCTTGTCCTTAGCGACGCCAGGTCGATCGTTGACGACACGTGAAACTGTGGCCGTGGAAACCTTGGCGTGCCGAGCGACATCGCTCAGCCGAATGCGTGATGACATGCAACGCGCCTTTCCCCGTTATTGAAACGTGACTGTAAGCATAGCTGAAAACGGATGTAAACGCTTGCAAGAATTGCAGGACGGACGTACGCTCAAGGTGACAACACGTTGATACTCTGAATGGGAGACATCAAATGCGACGGAGCATTGCGGGCGTTTCAGCCCTCGCGCTTACCCTCACTCTGGCCGCCTGCGGTGGCGGATCCGGAACCACCGAAACCGCAACGCCAACCGGCGATGCGACGACGACCGAAGCTGGCGGCGACAAGGGCGGCGAAGGCCAGACCCTGACCGTGTGGGTCGACGAGACTCGCACCAAGCCGGTGGAAGCTGCGGCAGCCAAGTTCAAGGAAGACACGGGCGTCGAGGTTCAGGTCGTCCAGAAGAACTTCGATGACATTCGCGCCGAATTCAACAGCCAGGTCCCCTCGGGCAAGGGCCCGGACATCACCGTTGGCGCTCACGACTGGCTCGGCGAAATGGTCAAGAACGGCGTCGTGTCCCCGATCGAAATCGGCGACAAGGCTGGCGAGTTCCAGGACGTGGCGATCGAGGCCTTCACCTCCGACGGCCAGGTCTACGCGGTTCCTTACGCCGTGGAGAACATCGGCCTGATCCGCAACACCGAGCTCGCCTCGGAAGCCCCCGCGACCTTCGACGACATGGTCAAGATGGGCAAGGATGCCGGGACGCAGTACCCCTTCCTCATCCAGGTGGATGAAAAGGGCGATCCCTACACGATGGCTCCCTTCCAGCACTCCTTCGGGGCCTACGTCTTCAAGCAGAATGACGACGGCTCCTACACCAGCGAGCTCGGCCTTGCCGGCGAGCCCGGCCACAACTTCGCCAACTGGCTGAAGGACAATGGCAAGAACGGCACCGGCCTGCTCTCGACCTCCATCACCTACGACATCGCTACCGAGCAGTTTGCCCAGGGCAAAGCGCCGTTCATCATCGGTGGCCCCTGGATGCTGGAGAAGTTCGCGGATCTGAAGCTCGCGATTGACCCGATCCCGACGACTGGCTCCGAGGTTGCCGCACCGTTCGTGGGTGTCCAGGGCTTCTACATCAGCGCCAAGACCCCGAACGCGATCCTCGCGAATAACTTCCTGCTGAACTACATCGGCTCCAAGGACATCCAGGTTGAGATGTACAAGGCCGGCGGCCGCGTTCCCGCGCTGCAGGCTGCTGCCGACGAAGTGAAGTCCGATCCGATCGTGGCGGGCTACGCCAAGGTCGCGGAAAACGGCATCCCGATGCCCTCGGTTCCCGAAATGGGCGCCGTGTGGAACTTCTGGGGCGTGACTGAAGCCCAGATCATCAACGGCGACGTTGAACCCGTCGCCGGCTGGGACAAGATGGTCGGCGACATCGAAGCCGCCATCAAGAAGTAACGTCATCTGCGGGGCGCGGCACTTAGGCCGCGCCCCGTGGTCGTATGCGTAAGGGGTATCGATGTCGGATCACCAGTCGGCTGCCGATACGAAGGTAGCGAAAAAGCGCGCGAAGGCTGCGCGCGAATCTCACGCGACGAGCATCCAGCCTGGCTTCATCGCCAAGCTCGTCGTCATGGCAATTATTAACGCCCTCGGCGTCTACATCCTGCTTTCCGCTTGGCAGGGTGGACACACGATGATCACGGGCATCATGTTGGCGATCCTCATCGTCGTCAACATCATTTATTTCTCCAAGCGCATGCTCCCCATGAAGTATCTTGCGCCGGGCTTGGTCTTCTTGCTCGTTTACCAGATCTTCGTGGTGCTTTACACCGGATACGTGGCCTTCACCAACTACGGCGATGGTCATAACTCCGATAAGTCGGATGCGATCAGCGCGATCCTGGCGCAAAACCAGCGCCGGGTTGAAGGCAGTGCCGCGATGCCACTGACCGTCATCGACAAGGACGGCGAGCTTGGGTTCGCAGTCGTGCAAGATGGCGCAGTCAAGGTCGGAACCTCGGAGGAACCGCTGGCTGATGCGCCTGACGCAAAGGTCGATGGCACCAAAGTCACCGAGGTGCCCGGCTGGCAGGTGCTGAACTTCGGCGATATCGCCAAGCGGCAAAGCGAAATCACCCAACTTCGGGTACCGGTCTCAGACGATCCCAACCAGGGCTCCGTGGGGACCTCGGACGGCATGACGGGCTATGCCTATACGCCCCAGATGACCTACGACGAAGCGAGCGATACCCTCACCGACCTCGCATCGGGCAAGGTCTACAAGCCCAATAACACGGGCAACTTCCAAGCCGAGGACGGCACCACAATCTCGACCGGTTGGCGCGTGCCCGTTGGCTTTGACAACTTCAAGGAAGCCTTCGGAGACTCGCGCTATGCAGGCCCCTTCGTCAAGGTGCTCCTGTGGACCTTCGCCTTCGCGTTGCTGTCGGTTGCAACGACCTTCTTCCTCGGCCTGTTCTTCGCCATCGTGATGAACGATGAGCGCATGAAGGGTCGCAAGATCTATCGCACCCTCATGCTGCTGCCATACGCGTTCCCCGCGTTCTTGACGGCATTGCTGTTTAAGGGCATGTTGAACCGCGACTTCGGCTTCATTAACCAGGTCCTTCTCGGGGGAGTCGGAGTCGAGTGGCTCAACGATCCATGGCTAGCAAAGTTCGCGATCATCTTCGTGAACCTGTGGATGGGCTTCCCCTACATGTTCCTCATCTGCACCGGCGCGCTCCAGGCCATTCCGGACGACGTGATCGAGGCAGCGAAGATCGATGGGGCCTCGCCCTTCAGGATCTTCCGTTCGGTCACGATGCCGCTGCTGCTCGTCGCGGTTGCGCCGCTGCTGATTTCCTCATTCGCATTCAACTTCAACAACTTCAACCTCATCTACATGCTGACGGGCGGTGGGCCACGCTTTACCGACACGTCGGCCCCGATTGGCGCAACCGACATCCTCATCACCATGGTCTACTCCGTAGCCGGTCTGGATGGCGGCGCAGCGAAGAACTACGGCCTGGCCTCGGCCCTGTCGATCGTCATCTTCCTGATCGTCGCAACGATCTCGCTGATCAGCTTCAAGAAGACCAAGACCCTGGAGGAGATCAACTAACATGGCTACCTCAGATGTCACCACGGTCCAGACTCAGACCGGTGAAAAGGTCACGGTCGAAAACAAGATCTCGCGCAAGCGCTGGTTTCGAGAGATCGGCTGGCGCCACATCGTTGGCGTCCTCGCCGTGATCTATTCGGCCTTCCCCATCATCTATATTCTGTCCGCCTCGCTGAACCCGACGGGCACGATGACCGGGTCGAACAAGCTCTTCAACGAGATCACGTTTGAGAACTTTGCCAAGCTCAACGACACCTACTTCTGGCAGTGGGTCCTCAACTCGCTGCTCATTGGTGGCGTGACGGCTATCGGAACGGTGCTTATGGGAGCTGCGGCAGCCTACGCGTTCTCGCGCTTCCGCTTCACCGGCCGCCGGATGGGGCTCATGAGCCTGCTCGTCATCCAGATGTTCCCGCAGCTGCTCGCCTTCGTGGCGATCTTCCTGCTGCTGCTGGCGCTGGGGGATGCGGTTCCGGTGCTGGGGCTGAACAGCCGGCTTGCACTGATCTGTGTCTACCTTGGTGGCGCGCTCGGTGTGAACACGTTCCTGATGTACGGCTTCTTCAACACGATCCCGGCGTCTTTGGATGAGGCGGCGAAGATCGATGGAGCCTCCCATGCGCAGATCTTCTGGACGATCATCTTGCGCCTGGTTGCGCCGATCCTCGCGGTCGTCGGCCTGCTGAGCTTCATCTCAACCTTCTCCGACTTCATTTTGGCGCGCATCTTGCTGCAGTCAGAAAAGAACTGGACGGTCGCGGTGGGGATGTACCAGTGGGTCTCGGACCGCCTCGATGCGAACTGGGGCCTGTTTGCCGCGGGAGCGCTGATCGCCGCGATTCCGATCCTGCTGCTCTTCTTGTTCCTGCAGAAGTACATCGTTTCCGGTCTGACGGCCGGAAGCGTGAAGGGCTAGCCCTCTTCCGACATCGCGAAGGGCGGAAGCTCAATCATCGCCGCCGCGTCCGACGGGACCACCAGCCTCCCGTCGGACAGGCGGCGAATGTCGGTTGAGGCATGCTGGAGTTTGACTGACTCGGGCAGCAGTACCGGCTCGGCGGCCGTATTCAAGACGATGAGCATGCAACGATTGAGCAGCTCAAGGGTGCCTGATGCGCGATGGGCGCCGTCGACCCACGCCACTGTTCCGGTGCCGAGCTGATAGTCATCACGCAGGCGCAGGCTGCGGCGGTAATGCTCGAACATCGACGTCGGGTCATTGGCCTGGGCCAGTTGCGCTTCGCGGACCTGGGCGACGCGCGCGGCCGGATCGTGGTCGAGCGACCAGTCACGCAGTCCCACTTCCTCGCCCTGCAGCAGGTAGCAGGCGCCGGGTAGCGCCATCACCATGAGGGCCGCCGCACGGACGCGGGCGACGGGCATCCGATCGGCTTGCCACGAGTCGCCGGCCGGGCCGGTGCGGTAAAGCGCGTAGGTGGTAGTCCAGGCGGGGGAGGCGCCCAACGCGTCGCGGGTATCGAAGGTCTTGGTGACGGCGTTGCGGATCTCGTCGGCGTTCCACGGCACATCGGTCAGCGAGTCATCGCGCAGGTGGCCGAGCCAATCCTCGGCGAGGTGGCCCGTGAGATCATCGCGTTCGCGCATGGCACCGGCGAGCAGGCCCTCGTGGCAGTGCTCGGCGATCAGGGCGTGAAACGGCCCCGTCGAGGTCACCTGCTTTGCCGCCAGCGCCGAACGTAGATCAATTCCGTCGACGTGCGCGTTGAGCCAGGTTTCGGCGTCAGCAAGAAGGCCGTCTTGGCCGCGCGAGGGCGCGAGCGAGGCAATGACCCGCAAACCTGCGGCCTGATGGGCCGAAACGATCTGGGCGGCGACCTCCGGCGAGATGGCATCCGGTCCCGATGGCACGACAACACCGTCGACGCCAAGGCGCACCGCGTCGGCGATACATTCGGTTGCTAGCTCCGGCTGGGCGCCCGCAGTAAAGGAGTACTCGTAGAGTACGACGGATCGCCACCAGGCCTGTTCGCCGCGGTCTGCTCGGTGCACGAGTGTCATCGTCTGCAGGTCGGGGCGCAGCGTCGTGGTGTGCGGATCAAGGGTCATGCGCCCATTGTTCCCCATAGAGCCGGATTCGTGCAGGTAGACCGGTTATCCACAGTGCGTGAACCCGCTCGCATAACACTGAGTAGGCTTAGGGTGTGAGTGTTTTCCCCGAAGGTATCTCGGCTGATCGCGCCTATAACGCTGCCTCACAGGAACGCTACGAGGCCGAACCACCGAAGTCCTCGGCGCGCACGGCCTTCGAGCGGGACCGGGCGCGCGTCTTGCACAGCGCCGGGCTGCGGCGCCTGGGAGCCAAGACTCAAGTCTTTGGGCCCAGCCAGGACGATTTTGTGCGGACTCGGCTGACGCACTCCTTGGAGGTCGCTCAAATCGGGCGCGAACTCGGCAAAATCCTGGGGTGCAACCCGGACGTCGTGGAAACGGCGTGCCTCGTGCACGACATCGGCCATCCGCCCTTTGGCCATAACGGCGAACGCGCGCTGAACGAGGTCGCGGCCGACATTGGAGGCTTTGAGGGCAATGCGCAAACGCTCCGGCTGCTGACGCGCCTGGAGGCCAAGACGATGAGTGCGACGCGTAGCGTCGGACTGAACCTGACGCGCGCATCGCTCGACGCGACGTGCAAGTACCCCTGGGCGGAAGGCGCCGCACCGCCGCGCCCCGATGGCACGCGCAGCTCCAAGTACGGCGTCTATCACGACGATGCCGACATCTTCGGCTGGATGCGTACGGGAGCACCCTACGGCGAGCGCTGCATCGAGGCCCAGGTGATGGACCTCGCCGATGATGTCGCCTACAGCGTGCACGACGTCGAGGACGCGATCGCCTCCGGCCGGCTAGCCCCGCACGTGCTTGCTGATGATGCCCTCATCTCGCAGGTTATCGATGCCACGGTCGCCTGGTACGGCTCGGAGGTGCGGGCCGATGATCTCTATGACGCGCTTGGCCGGCTCCGTCGCGAACCGTACTGGGTCGCCGATTTTGCTGGGTCCCGCGCGGACCTCGCGGCGTTGAAGAATATGACGAGCCAGCTCATCGGGCGCTTCTGCTTCGCCGTGGAGAGCGCCACCCGCAGCGCGCACGGCCCCGGCCGGCTCGTGCGCTATGACGCGCGACTTGTCATTCCTGCTCACACGCTGGCCGAGATCACCGTGATGAAGGGCATTGCGGTGCATTTTGTCATGGCGCCGCGTGAGGCAGAACCGCTGTATTTGTCGCAGCGAACGATTCTATTTGACCTGGCCGATACGCTGATGACAAGCGGTGGGGAAGGACTGGAGCCAGCCTTTGCTGGCGACTGGGCGGCCGCGCGCACCGAGGCCGAGCGCCTGCGCGTTGTCGTCGATCAGCTGGCCTCCCTCACCGATACATCGGCACACCAGTGGCATGCACGGCTGTGCGGAATGTTCTCAGAACTGAATTAGGACGAAACGTGGCTGGGTTGATCAAACGAGAGGACATCGATCAGGTACGCGAGCGCACCCGCATCGATGACGTCGTCTCTCAACACGTCACGCTACGTCCGGCAGGCGTCGGCTCGCTAAAAGGGTTGTGCCCGTTCCACGACGAAAAGACGCCATCCTTCCACGTGCGCCCGACGGTGGGCAGATGGCACTGCTTCGGCTGCGGGGAGGGCGGAGATGTCATCAACTTCGTGCAGCGCATCAATGGCGTCAGCTTCGTCGAGGCCGTCGAGCATCTGGCCGACCGCCTTGGCATGACGCTGCGTTATGAGGAAGGCTCCGCGCCCGCAAAAGACCAGGCGGCGCCTGGATTGCGGCGGCGGTTGCTTGCAGCCCACGAGGTCGCCGAAGAGTACTATCGCAGCCAACTGCTCTCACCCGAGGCTCGGATCGCCCGCGAGTTTCTCTCCGAGCGAGGTTTTGATCAGGCAGTCGCCGAACGCTTCGGCATTGGCTATGCGCCGAAGGGCTGGGACAACCTCCTGTCCCACCTGCGCGGCCGCGGCTTTACCGAAAAAGAGCTGGCCGCCTCCGGCCTTGTTTCCCAGGGCAATCGCGGCCATTACGACCGCTTTCGCGGCCGCGTCATGTGGCCGATTCGCGACGTTATCGGTTCGACGATTGGGTTTGGAGCGCGCCACCTCTATGAGGACGATAAGGGGCCGAAGTACCTCAATACCCCGGAGACGATGATCTATAAGAAGTCGCAGGTGCTCTACGGACTCGACCTCGCCAAGCGCGAGATCGCCAAGGAACGTCAGATCGTAATCGTCGAGGGTTACACCGACGTCATGGCCTGCCACCTCGCGGGCGTCGGCACCGCCGTCGCGACGTGTGGCACCGCCTTCGGCTCGGACCATGTGCGAATCGTGCGCCGCTTGCTCGGCGATGCCAAGGACGCAGCCTCGGGGCTGCGTCTCGCGTCCGGACAGGTGCGCGGTGGCGAAGTGATCTTCACCTTCGACGGTGATGCGGCCGGACGAAAGGCAGCGCTGAAGGCATTCAACGAGGACCAATCCTTTGGCGCCCAGACGTTCGTCGCGGTCGAGCCGCGCGGGCTGGACCCGTGCGATCTCTGGCTGGCCGACGGGGATGAGGCCGTCTCCCGGCTCATCGCCCAGCGCCAACCGCTGTTCGAGTTCGTCATTCACTCGGCCTTGGCCGAGCTTGATCTCGATACCGCCGAAGGTCGCGTCGCAGGACTCAAGAGCTGCGCCCCCGTCGTTGCCACGATTCGCGATCAGGCGTTGCGGGGTGAGTACACCCGTCAATTGGCGGGTTGGCTCGGCATGGACGTCGCAACTGTCGCCCACGAGGTGCGTACGGCGCCACGGCTCAGCCATCCTGAGCGTGTGAATCCCGCCGAGCGGCCCGTTGCTGGGCGCGCCGATGCGCCCGCGCAGCCCGATCGCTCCGATCCCGTCGTCAAGCTCGAGGCGCAGGCGCTGCAACTCGCATTGCAAGAACCGGCAACCGCCTATGCGTGCGGCTTCGACTCTTTGCAGGGAGCGGCCTTCGTCGTGCCGATCTACCGTGCGCTGTTTGACGCCATCCAGGCTGTTGGCGGGACCGGCAGTGCAACGGAATCAGAATCGCCCTCCCACTGGCTTGAGGCTGTCGTCGAGGAAATTCCCGACCAGCTGCGCTCGGCCGCCGGAGCGCTGTCGGTCTCACCGATCCCGCTGGGGGATGAACCGCTGCGGGCCTACACGATCGAGGTTCTCAACGCGCTACTGCGCATGGACCTCAATCGCAAGATCGCCCACCTGCGCGGCCAACTCTCGCGGGCACAGCCGCAGGACCCGGACTACGTCGAAATCTTCACCCAGCTCGTGGCGCTGGAAACGGAGCGGCGGCGTCGTCAGGGATAACCCCGGCGGGACAGGTGAGGCGAAGGCCGGAAATGTCCGACTGGAGTCGGAGAGAAATCGGCCCTGGAGCAGGATCACTTCGCCTCGGCGAAACCCTAAGGTTGAAACGTGAATTCCTCTGCGCGTTTTAAAGAACGTATTCCGACGTTTTTCGGTTGGCTTTTTACGGCCTATGGGGTGCTCTACCTACTCGGGATGGGCTTTGTCCATATCGGGCGGCCGATGCGCCATTTCTTGAATCACGTCGACCTTTACCTCTTGCCGGTGCCGCGCGCATCGCTGTCCTGGCTCGTTGTATTGTTCTTACTTGCCGGAGCGATGTTTACGCGCAAACGCGTCGTCCTCATTGTCACGGTGCCTGCCCTCGTCTTGATCCTGCTGACCAACATTTTGGGCCTGTCGTCCGGCGAGCGTGTGCCGCTGACCTGGGTGATCCCCGGGATCGCGATCCAGGTTATCTTGCTGGCGCTGCTGCTTTATGCCCGCAAGGAATTCGTCGTACGGATCCGGCGAGCCAACTTTGTTGGCGCCATCATGGTGCTCGTCGTGGGTCTAATTCTTGCCATCGGCGTCGGCTGGCTCATCGTCATGGCCTTCCCATCCGACGTCCCGAGCTCCCAACGCCTGATCTACACGATCCAGCACATCCTGTCGCTCGGGGCGATGGACTCCATTCGGGAACTTGGCCATGGCACCATCCACCTGCGCGCCACCCTGGGCGTGCTCGGGGCCCTGCCGATCATCGTGGCCGTCGTCACGCTACTGCGCTCTCAGCGGATCAGCAACACTCTCACCGAGGAAGACGAAGATCTCATCCGGACGCTGCTTTCGCACTATGGCGCCAACGACTCTCTGGGCTATTTTGCGACGCGGCGCGATAAGTCCGTCGTGTTCTCGCCGGATGGCCGCGCAGCTATCACTTACCGCCAGGAAGCGGGCAACGCTCTGGCCTCCTCGGATCCCGTGGGCGATCCCGACTCATGGCCGGCCGCCATTGCGCAGTGGCGCGAGGTGTGCCGACGCTATGGCTGGAGCGCGTCCGTCCTGGGCGCTTCCAGCGCTGGCGCCGCGGCATACGCGAAGGCCGGTTTGAAGGTGCTGCGCGTTGGCGACGAGGCCGTCGTCCACCTCACGAACCGATCCGCGCTGCGTTCTCCGGAGGTACGGCGCCACGTTAACGCCAGCCGTAAGCGCGGCATGAGCGTGCGGATTCGTCGGCACAGCGCGATCAGTGAAGCCGAGATGGCGGAGATCGTCGCCGATGCTGACCGGTGGCGCACGGGCGGCGCCGAGCGCGGCTTTTCGATGGCGCTCTCCCGCCTCGGGGACCCGGCCGACGGCAACTGCCTGCTCGCCGAAGTCCTCGATGCGGACGGCACGCGCGTAGCAATGCACTCCTACGTGCCGTGGGGGCCGAACGGGATCTCGCTCGATCTCATGCGGCGAAGCCCCGATGCGCCCGCTGGCGTTAACGAGTTCCTCGTTGCCTCGATCGTGGAGAATGCGGACGGCTTGGGCCTTACCCGGATGTCGCTGAACTTCGCTGTCTTCCGCGAAATCTTCGAAGCCGGGGCAGCCCTCGGCGCGGGATCGATTCTGCGCCTGACGCGACGCATCTTGCTCTTCGCTTCGCGCTTTTGGCAACTCGAGTCCCTCTATCGCGCCAATGAGAAATACGCGCCCGAGTGGTTCCCGCGTTACGTCGCCTACGAAGAAACGCGCACCCTGGGTAGTGCGCTCGTCGCCATGGGGCACGCGGAAGGCTATCTGCCTCGCATCCCGCTGAAGGGGCTGCCATCCAAGGTCACTGGCGCCTACCCCCAGGCCCACCTGGTAGAAACCCCGACCTTCGACACCGAGGTAATCGTTCGGCGGGTACCGGAGCAGGTGCGGGTGCGCACCGATAAGGCGCGCGCACTCATCGACGAGGGAATCAACCCGTGGCCCGTAGGCGCGTCGAGCCCGCAGCACGCGGCGGAACTGCTGGAGGCTGCAGACGGAGCGAGTCTCACGATCTCGGGCCGCGTCATTCGGCAACGAAACTTCGGTTCGGTCGTCTTCCTCGTCGTACGCGACTGGAGTGGACAGTGCCAGGTGATCGTCGATGCTGGCGCGCCCGAAGCGCTCGACTTCATTCGAAGCAACGTCGACCTCGGCGACCTCATCGAGGTGTCAGGTAGTCGCGGTGAATCCCGCACCGGAGAGCCGTCGCTGCTCGCCACCGACGTACGGATGATCGCCAAGTGCCTGCGACCGCTGCCGGATAAGTACCACGGCCTGACTGATCCCGAGGCCCAGGTTCGTCAGCGCCACGTCGACCTCGCGATCAACGATGAGGCTCGCCGGACGCTGGCTGCCCGGTCCGCGATCCTGAACTCGCTGCGCGCCAGCCTGCTTGCCGAAGGTTACCTGGAAGTCGAAACGCCCATATTGCAGCCGATCCACGGTGGCGCAAACGCGCGTCCATTCACGACGCACATCAATGCCTATGACCTCGACCTGTACCTGCGCATCGCGCCCGAGCTCTATCTCAAGCGGCTGTGTGTGGGCGGCGTTGAGCGAGTCTTCGAGCTCGGCCGCACCTTCCGTAACGAAGGCGTGGACTTCTCCCACAACCCGGAGTTCACGATCCTGGAGGCCTACCGCGCGCACGCCGATTACATCGACATGCTCCACACTATTCGTCGCCTCATTCAAAATGCGGCGATCGCCGTCCACGGCGAGTGTGTCGTTCCCGGGCCCGACGGTCAGATGGTCGATATTTCGGGGGAGTGGCCCATCGTACCGATCTACGACGGCATCTCCGACGCACTAGCGGGCACGAGCGTTGCTCATCTCGCACCGATCACGACGGAAACGAGCGTCGAGGATCTGCAGCAGGTATGCGAAGGGCTCGACATCGCCTACCGTCCCGACTGGGATCACGGCGAACTCGTCCTTGAGCTCTACGAACACCTGATTGAGGAACGCACGACGACGCCACAGTTCAACATCGATTTTCCGCTTTCGGTTTCGCCGTTGACCGGGACGCACCGCCACAACCCAAAGCTCGCTGAGCGGTGGGACCTCGTCGCGTGGGGCGTCGAACTCGGCACGGCGTATTCCGAACTCACCAACCCGATCGACCAGCGCGACCGGCTGACCGAGCAGTCGGTCAAGGCCGCCGGCGGCGATCCGGAGGCGATGGAGTTGGACGAGGACTTCCTATCCGCGCTCGAGTTCGGCATGGCGCCGTCAGGCGGACTCGGCATGGGCGTCGATCGAGTCGTCATGCTCATCACCGGCAAGTCGCTGCGAGAAACGCTGCCCTTCCCGCTCGTCAAGCCCGCGGGTGCATAACGTGCGCAAGTCAGCTGCTCTCGCCCTCGTGGGCGCCGCGCTGGCCTATGCCACCTGGGTGATCTCGCCTTGGCTCGTGCCCGAACTCAGCGTCGTCGAAAGCTATGCCTCGGAGCTCGCGGCCGACGGGCTCGGGCATGCCGAGATCTTCCGGTGGGGCGATCGCATCGCAAGCGTCTTCCTGCTCATTGCGGCAGCCCTGCTACGCGGGCCGCGGATCACCTGGCTACGGGCGCTGCTCGCCGTGTGGGCAAGCGCCACGCTCATCGATTCGTTCTTCCCCATGTCGTGTGCGCAATCGCTTGATACCGGTTGCGTCCTGCGTCATTCAACATTCCCGACGGTGCAAGACACGATCCACGTCCTATCATCCTCGACGGCAACGATTGCCTCGGTCCTCGCGGTCGCCGCCGGAACGTGGCTGCGTCCCGCGGCCCGCTCCACCCGGGTCATGGCGTGGATCTGCGTGGGCACCACGATTCTTGTCATCATCGCCTCGGGCGCTGTCGAGATCTTCCACGTCAATGCGGGACTCGGGTTAGTGCAGCGCCTCCAGCTCGCTACGCTATCGGCATGGCTGATCGCATTTGGAAGGCAGCTATGGACCAGCTGGTCTACGTCGCAGGCCTTGGACGGCCCGCGGCTGACGCGCAGCCGCTAGCTCGGGCCCTAGGAGCTCGGATCGTCGATGCCTTTGGCGTGGGCGATCCACTCTTTGAAGATCTCGCTGCAGGAGCCGACCTCGTCGCGGCGGCAGCGGGAACGAGCCGCCCGGTGTTGATCGGTCATTCAATGGGGGCTTTCGTCACCGAGTGCGCCGCCTACCGCCATCCTGCGGCCTTCAGCGCACTGGTGCTGCTCGATCCATCCATCGCCCGGCCACAGCGGGACGGATTACCACCCGCTCTACACGATGCACTGCGCCAACTTCTCGTCGGCCAATCGCGCCTGTTCACTGCAGCTCGTGACAACCTCAATTATCGCCGATTCGCGACGCTGACAGCTGCCGCGCGGCAGCGCTACGAGCTGTCGATACCGGCGCTCATCGTGACGGCGACACTCTGCCTGGAAAGTTCCTGGAGCCACCAGCACTCAGCGATGGCGAGCCAGCTGGGCGCGAGCCACATCGTGCGCGCGCCCGCCTCCCATCTATTGGCGACAAAACACCCGGATGATGTCGCCGCCATCATCCGCGCCTGGCAACGTTAACCGACGCGATGCAGCCAGCGAACCGGAGCACCGGCACCGGCGTAGCGGAAGGGTTCTAGTTCGTCATCCCACGCCTGACCAAGGGCGAGGTTGAGTTCGGCGCGCAGCGCACGTGCATCGGTATGGGATTCCATCGCCGCGCGGATGCGGTCTTCCGGCACAAGCATGTTTCCAACCGAGTCGATGTGGGCGTGGAAAATACCAAGGTCCGGTGTGTGCGACCAGCGTGAGCCATCGACGCCAAGGGAGGCTTCCTCCGTGACTTCGTAGCGCAGATGCTCCCAGCCGCGAATAGCGGAGGCGAGCTGGGCGCCAGCGCCAACGGGACCCACCCAGGAGTACTCGGCACGGAGCATTCCCGACAGGGCAGGCTGATCGGTCCATTGCATTTGAACGGGCATGTTTAAGACCGCACCGAGTGCCCACTCCACATGGGGAGCGAGGACTTTCGGTGCGGAGTGCACGAAAACCACGCCGCGCGTTGGGGCGCTAGCCATGTTGACCTCCAGTTACTCGACAGGGCGTCTTCCCCAACGACCGCCAAGAAACAGAGGTTATCTTCAGTATGGCACGAAACAGCGCCAGGCGGCTACATCGCGCGGATCGCGCGCATGGCCTTCTTTCGGTTAGCTCGATCTAACCGATCGATGTAGAGCATGCCATCGAGGTGATCGCATTCGTGTTGGATGCACCGCGCCATCAGCTCTTCGCCCTCGACGACGACCTTCTTGCCATCCAGATCAGTTCCCTCGGCGCGGGCATACCAGGCGCGTTCGGTGGGGAACCACAGGCCGGGCACCGAAAGGCACCCCTCATCTCCGTCTTGGAACTCGTCGCTGGACATTTCCACGATGACGGGGTTGAGGATATAGCCGATTTCGCCCTCGATATTCCACGAGAACGCCCGCAAGCTCACACCGATCTGATTCGCCGCTAGCCCGGCCCGGCCATCGTCATCGACGGTTTGCAACAGGTCCTCCACGAGGGCCTTCACACCGTCATCGATGGTCGTGATCGGATCGCACACGGTGCGCAAGACAGGGTCTCCGACGATGCGAATATCGCGATATGCCATGGCTAGTTGACATCCTTCATGTCGTTAGCTGCGAGCCACGTGGCGGCTTCTTGCAGCGCGTCGTCTACAGACTTTCCGGCCGCGAGAGCATCAAAGAATGCCAGGGCGGCGATGTCGTTAACGGGCGGGAAGACATCAAGCCGGGACAGTTCGATTGCCAGGCCCTCGTCGGTGGGGGACATGACCGTCTGAAACCCGAGACGAGCCGCGGCCTCGCACAGGAGGCCAGCTTCCTTGCTATCGCGAACACGATCGATGCGCAGTGCCGCGCGGGAGAGGATTCGCATGGCCATCCTTTCGGTTCGGGCTGTGATAAATAATAGCCGCGATCCGAAGCGGATCGCGGCATATTTGCTCCCGCGACTGGATTCGAACCAGTAACCGTCCGATTAACAGTCGGATGCTCTGCCGTTGAGCTACGCGGGAAGGTGCGGATACAGACTAACAGGTCAACGCGGGGCGGCAAAAACGAAAACGGTCTTAGGGGCCCCGCCCGACAGTGATGTCTACCACCTGTTAACCGGGCAGGCCGGCGGCTTCCCGCGCGGAGCGCTCGAGCTCATCGATAACCTTCCGATTCGCGGTAACCACCTCGGGCGAGCCGGCGACGATTGTTTGGGAGAACAACTGGCCATCTCGGCCGCGTCTAATGAGGATTTGGACCATTCCTTCGTCACCGAATTCGCGTGTCCTGTCATGGACGATTGAAGCCTCGATTCGTTCCCGCACGGCGGTAGTGAAGGTGAACACATTGTCGTTGAGGGTTTCAAAGACGCAATCCCCCCGTTCGGTGACGACCGGCGAGATGGTGAGGAGTCGAGAATCCCCGTTCCAGTGCGCGGAGCGGAAATCAGTCCAGGGCATTTCCTCGGTGCCCTCAGCGCTGGCGATCAGTAGTGCGCCGGGAGTGATCGCAAGCGCTCGAGAGTCGGCGAGTTCGATCGCCGTGGAACGGGCAGCCCGCGGCAGATGCGCGGCGAGAGTGGCAGGAATTTTAGCGCGCGAAGTGAACATGACGTAACCGTAACCCGCTATCTGGAGATCCGACATATCCGACTCCCGCAGGGTTATGGTGAGGGTGTCCTACAGACCATAAAGAAGTGAGTCGCCATGTCATATCTATCGTTGCTCCAACGCCTACCCGCGGAAGTACCAGACTGGGAACAGACGCTAGGAACCGGGCCGTTGCTCGGAATCGCTATCGGCGCGATCGCTTTGATCCTCGTGCTGATTATTGCTTTCCGCATCCACGCATTCGTCACATTGGTATTGGTCTCGCTCCTGACTGCGCTTGTTGCCGGAATCCCGGCGAGCGCCGTCGTGAAGGAAATGACGACTGGTTTTGGTGGCACGCTTGCTTCTGTTGCCCTCCTTGTGGCGTTAGGTGCCATGTTGGGGCGGCTCATTGAATCCTCGGGAGGCGCTCGGGTACTCGCTGAGGCAATGATCCGTACGTTTGGGGAGAAACGAGCCCCCTTTGCGCTTGGTATCGCTTCTCTCATCATGGGCTTCCCGATCTTCTTTGATGCGGGCCTGATCGTCATGCTTCCGATCATCTTCGCGATCGCGCGACGGATGAATGAACCGGTCCTGCGCTACGGGTTCCCCGCGGCTGCCGCATTCTCCGTGATGCACGTATTCCTGCCCCCGCACCCGGGTCCGGTTGCGGCCTCGGAGTTCTTTAACGCCAACGTTGGCTACATCGTCATCGTCGGCCTGTTGATTGCCTTCCCTCTGTGGTACGTCTCGGGTTATCTGTGGGGCCTTTACGTCGGTAAGAAGTACCCCCTGCCGGTGCCGACACTGCTCGGTGAGCTCGACGAGGACCAACCGAAGAATCCGCCGAGCGTCGGCACAATCATCGGGCTGCTGCTCGTTCCGCTGTTCTTGATTTTCCTCAACACCGGATTGTCCACCCTGGAGAAGACCGGCCACGTGGACGGCAGCCAGCTGTGGGTACAGGTCCTGAAGATGATCGGCGAAACCCCGATCGCGCTGCTCATCGCGCTACTGGTCGCGATGATCGTGCTGGGCTTCGCACGCGGCGAGGACAAGACGGCACTGGAAAAGCTGCTGGATTCGTCTCTCGGTCCGATCTGTTCGGTCGTTCTCATTACCGGTGCCGGTGGCATGTTCGGTGGCGTGCTGCGCGCCTCCGGCATCGGCGATGCGATGGCGGATTCCATGTCCGGCCTCGGATTGCCGCTGATCTTTGCGATCTACGTCGTTGCTGTCTTGTTGCGGCTCGCGCAGGGCTCGGCCACGGTCGCACTCGTCACGACGGCAGGCCTGTTCGCCCCGGCGGTTGTGGCCGCAGCCGGCAACATGAACGAGGTCCAGCTGGCGTGTTTGACCCTCGCTGCTGCGGCGGGTTCCGTCTTCTGCTCCCATGTCAACGACTCGGGCTTCTGGCTCGTCGGCCGACTCATGGGCATGGACGTCAAGACAACCCTGAAGACCTGGACCGTGCAGCAGGGCATCGAATCCGTTCTGGGATTCGTGCTCGTCTACGCGATCTACCTGGTCGCAGGAGCATTCTAGGAGTGAGCTATGGCTTCCTTTGAGGTATCCGAAAAGGACGCAGTCGTTCCGTTCATTGTGGCCCTGGACGTGGGCTCGTCAGGAACCCGCTGCTGTCTCTACGATGCGACCGGCACGCCGATTACCGGTCGGCGGCTCAAGGTTCCGCACGATTTCACGACGAAGTCCGACGGCGAAGTCTCAATCGATCCCGACCTCGTCGTAAGCGAAGTTGAAGAGCTTCTCGACACGGTCGTGGGCAAGGATTTTGTTGGTCAGATTGGCGGCGTGGCGATCGATACCTTCGCCGCCAGCGTCCTCGGCGTCGATGAGGAGGATCGCGCGGTAACGACGTGCTTCACCTATGCCGACTCGCGCGGCGCGGAGTTCGTCGATCAGTTGCGTGGCGCGCTCGATGTCGACGCATCGCATGAACGGACCGGCGCCTTCCTGCACACCTCCTACGTTCCGGCGCGCCTTCGCTGGTGGCGAGATGCCACCGGGAAGGATCCGCGCCGAGTAGCGAAGTGGATGTCGCTGGGGGAGTACATCTACCTCCGGCTCCTTGGGAAGACTGTCGCGGGGACGGCGACCGCGTCGTGGACCGGAATGATCAACCGCCTCACCGGTCAGTGGGACGAATCGATGGTTCGCGCAGCTGGCATCGAGATCGAGCAGCTCAGCTCGATCGCCGATCCGGACGAACCATTAGTGGACGTCAACCCCGATACCGAGCGCTGGCCGGGGTTGCGCGATGTGGCGTGGTATCCCGTCATTGCCGATGGTCTCGCGTCCAATATTGGCCCGGTCCCACCCGGGGTCTCGGCCTGCGTCATGGGCGCGTCGACCTCGGGCGCGATGCGGGTGCTGTTGCCGAAACACCCGACCCAGGTTCCGGCTGGACTGTGGTGTTACCGGATTGATCGCAATCGCTCGCTGCTCGGTGGGGCAATTAACGACGCGGGCCGAGTACCGGCGTGGCTTGCGACGCTCCTGCAGCTGCCCGACCAAGAGGAAATCGATCGCTGGTGTCGCGCAGCTCCCGAGCCCGGCACCCCGCTCTTCCTGCCGTATCTGACGGGGGAGCGAGCAACCGGCTGGCGCGCGGACGCGCGTGGCGTGTTTGCTGGGCTTTTTGCTGGGCACACCGTGCGCGATATCTATCGCGGCAGCCTCGAGGGCCTCACCCAGGCCTATGGACGCGTTGCTCGCGAGCTCTTCGCGGTCGATCCCGCAATCGACCACGTCGTCGCAACTGGCGGCATGTCGCAAGGGCTGCCGGCGTGGCTGCACATGGTTGCTGATGCGTTTGGTAAGCCCGTCGTGCCCGCGACGTTCAAACGCTCGACACTTCGTGGCACTGCGCTCCTGGCGCTCGAGCATGCCGCTCCGGACGTGACTCCAGCAGAGCCACCCGTCGGTACCGCGATTCAACCCCGAGTGGAACATCGCGATTACTACCGGGCACAGGCGCTGGAATACGAACGGATCTATCGAGGAGTGATTGCGTAACGCGCGGCGAGGGCAGTGAGCCCAAAGCAAGGGAGAGGGTTAAAATCGGGGGACGGATTTCACTTGCCCGTCCCGAGCGAAAGACCTCTTCCATGTCTCAAGCGACGCCCCAGGCCTCAGCACGCTCACTGCCTTCCAAAGCAGGAGTGTGGGTGTTCTGTGTTATCACCGCCCTCGCCGCAATCCTCGTCATCACCTCCGGACTGCTCTATCTCCAGGTCGTAAAAACCGACTTTGAACAGACCCGCTGGTTTACCCTGTGGGAATTTTTCAACGTCGACCGTGAATTTAATATCCCCACGTGGCTGGCATCGTCCATGTGGTTAGTGCTGGGAATTGTTGCGGCGGTTGTCGGGGTGGTCGCGCCGCGGCTGAAGTGGCTGTGGTTTATCTTTGCCGCGGTCGGCATCTACGCCTCGGCTGATGAGGCCGCGATGCTGCACGAACAGCTCTACCGGTTGGGCTCGATCCTCACGCCCTACCTGCCTTTCGACCCGTTCTACTACCGGTGGGTGATCGGCGGGATTGTTGTCGCGATTGGGGTCATCGCGGTGTTGTTGCCACTCGTATGGCGATTGCCGCTACCTATCATGTTGATGCTCGTTGCGGCCGGAACAATCTTCCTCTCGGGTGCTGTCGTCATGGAGACCCTCGGTGGTCGGATGATCGAGTTCCATGGCAAGACGACCTGGCACACAATGCTGCTAATCCATATAGAAGAGTCCCTCGAGTTCCTAGGGGTCGCCCTTGCGATCTGGGCGGTTTTCGAGATGCTTATCGTCAGGCGCACCGACGAGGGCCTTAGCATCGGGTTTCGGGGATATCGCTAGTGCCCCCGCCGGGGCTTGAACCCGGGACCGACGGATTATGAGTCCGCTGCTCTAACCGGCTGAGCTACAGGGGCCACGGACAACCTTACCGGCGCCGTGATGTTCTAAGAAACTACGCGCTGGTGATCACGAGCGCGACGTTGTGGCCGCCGAATCCGAACGCATTGTTGACGACCGCTCCCGCAGGAAGTTCGACCGGCTCGTTGCGGGTCACGTTGATCGGCAGATCCGGTTCGGGGTTGTCGAGGTTGATCGTTGGCGGGGCGACGCGGTGGTGGGCAGCTAGGACGGAGAACACGGCCTCCATGGCGCCGGCGCCTCCCAGCAGATGCCCGGTCATCGACTTCGTGCCGCTGACAATAGCATCCGGAGAGACCCGCGAGATTGCCGCAGCTTCGATGCCATCACCCAGGGGAGTCGAGGTCGCATGCGCATTGACATGCACAATGTCGCTGCCGCTGAGGTCGGCGTCGGCAAGGGCAAGTCGCATGGCGTGTTCTTGCCCGGCGCCCGTCGGGTCGGGCGGTGCGACGTCGAATGCGTCAGCACTCATCCCGGTTCCCGCGATGCTCGCGTAAACCTTCGCGCCGCGGGCGGCGGCATGCTCGGCGGATTCAAGGACGACGATGCCGGCGCCTTCGCCCATGACGAAACCATCTCGGTCCACGTCGTAGGGACGAGACGCGGCCTGCGGATCGTCATTGCGGGTCGACAGCGCCATCATGCGGGCAAAGGCTGCGATCGGCATGGGATGGATGGCGGCTTCGGTTCCGCCGGCAAGCACAATATCCGCACGGCCATTACGTATCATCTCCACGCCCATTGCAATAGCCTCCGCGCCGGATGCACAGGCAGACGTTGGGGCGTGTGCGCCTGCCTTGGCTCCCAGGCGCACGGAGATGATCGCGGCCGAGGAGTTCGGCATGAGCATGGGCACGGTCATCGGCAGAACTCGCCGTGCGCCCTTCTCCTTCATCGTGTCCCAGGCGTTGAGGGTTGTGTGGATGCCGCCAATGCCGGAGGCGACGGCGACACCAAATCGCTCGCCGTCGACCTCCGGGCTACCGGCATCTGCCCACGCCTCCTCGGCTGCCACAGCGGCGAGTCGAGAAGACGGGTCCATCTTTCGAGCCTGGGGGCCAGGAAGCACCGTGGCTGGGTCGACGGCGGCGGTTCCGGCAAAACGCACGGGCAATTCGAACTGGTCAAGCCAGTCGGCCTCGAGGCTACGGATTCCGGAGGTGCCTGCTAACAGAGCCTGCCAGGTTTCGGCGGTGGTGCCGGCTAGCGGGTTCGTCGTCCCAAGGCCGGTCACCACGACATCGGGTCGGGGTGTGGTCGTGTGGGCCATGATGCGTCCTATCCAGGTGGGGGTACTTAGTTCTGGGCGCCTTCGATGAAGGACACCGCGTCGTTTACGGTCACGAGGTTTTGCAGTTCCTCGTCGGGAATGCGTACGTCGAACTTCTCTTCTGCGAAGGTGCAGATCGACATCATCGACAGCGAGTCGATGTCCAGGTCATCGGAGAAGGACTTGTCCAGCTGGACATCCTCCGTCGGAACACCCGTTTCTTCGTTGACGATTTCGGCGAGGCCAGCGAGGATCTCATCCTTGTTCAGTGCCATGGTTTCTCCTTGGTTTTTTCTAGATGGACCTGATGCCGTCAGGCGCGGTGCGGCAGGCGAATGACCTGCCCGGCGTAAACGAGCCCGGCTCCAAAACCAATCTGGAGGGCGAGCTCACCGCCACGTACTTCACTATCCCGGTACAGACGCTCGGTTGCCAGCGGGATTGAGGCCGCCGAGGTGTTGCCGGTATCGACAATGTCGCGCGCAATCACGACGTCGTCACGCAGACCAACGGACTTCGCCATTTGGTCGATGATTCGAATGTTTGCCTGGTGCGGAATGAAAACATCGATGTCCTCGGGAGCAAGACCCGCAGCGGCGACGATCTCCTTAGCCACTTCCGCCATCGAGAATGCGGCCCACTTAAAGACGGTGGGGCCCTCTTGCCGGAGAGTTGGCCACGACATATCCGAGCCATCACGGATGGTGAGCCACGAATGGGTCTGCCGAATGGCCTGGGCCTGGCCGCCATCGGAGCCCCATACGGTACGCGAGACGCCGGGGGAATCAGCGGGACCCAGGATAGCGGCACCCGCACCGTCACCGAGGATGAAGGAAATCGAGCGGTCGGTCGGATCGATGAAGTCGGAGAACTTCTCGGCGCCAATGACGAGGACGTGGGTAGCCTCGCCCGAGCGAATTAGGGAGTCGGCCATCGCGATGCCGTAGCAGTAGCCGGCGCAGGCCGCCGAGATATCGAAGGCAGCTGCAGGGGTCGCTCCAATGGCATCCGCAACGATCGCGGCGGCAGCCGGGGTCTGGTCGAAATGTGTCACAGTCGAGACAATGACGGTGTCGACATCGGAGCCCTGAAGGCCGGCTTTCGTCAGCGCATCCGTCGCCGCAGCGGTTGCTAGGGAGACCGCGGTATCGGCTGCCGTCCCGTAGCGCCGGGTGACGATACCGGTGCGACGCCGAATCCATTCATCGGAGGAATCGATCGGCTCGACGATGTCATCATTTGGCACAATGCGTTCGCCGCGAACGGCTCCAAACGCGAGCACCTGCGAGCCGGCGCGCGCCTCAGCAATCGATAGTTGGCGGCTCATGCGTTGTCCTCCTGGCCTAAGAATCCGGGCAGTTCGGCGACGTTGTCAGGCGCTAGGGAGAGCGTGGCAACCCCCTTGAGGTCACGGCGTGCCAGGCCCGCCAGCACACCCGCGGGAGCGAGTTCGATCGCGTGGGTGACGCCCTTCGAGAGCAATTGCTCTTGGCATAGGTCCCAGCGCACCGGTGAGGTAATCTGCTGGACGATCCGCCACACGGCCTGAGAGCCCGCGTGGAGTGGGGCGCCGTCATGGTTCGACAGGAGCGTGCAATTGGGATTGCTGACGACGAGATTCTCGGCAGCATCGCGTACGGCCGGAACTGCGTCAGCCATGTAATGGGTGTGGAAGGCTCCGGCGACGGACAGGGGGATGAGCCGTGCACCACGCGGGAGGTTTTCGCCAAGCGCGGTGATCGCTTCGGTGGAGCCGGCGGCGACGACCTGCGTTGTGCCATTGATGTTCGCGGGAGCGACGTTGTGGGCATCGAGTGCGGCAAGAACGTCGGGACGCTTGCCGCCGACAATGGCGGCCATCGTCGTCTCGTTCTTGGCGGCAGCCTGCGCCATCGCGCGGCCACGGATTGCCGCGAGCCGCACGGCATCGCCATCGGAGATGACGCCCGCGATGGCTAGTGCCGCGATCTCTCCAACGCTGTGGCCAGCCACAACCTGCGGGATCCGCGCCCCACGTGTCTGGGCGATCCGCCAACTCAAGATAGACAGGGCGACAATCAGCGGCTGGGCGTTCTTTGTGTCGCGAAGGGTCTCGTCATCGGCATGCGAACCGAGCTCGACAAGGTCGAGGTCGGCGGCCTGCGACCATGACTCGATGTGCGAGGCGGCGGTGAAATCCGACTCGTCGGCAAACTCTAGCCACTGGGTGAGCATGCCGGGTCGTTGCGAACCCTGGCCAGGACATAAAACTGCGAGCACTGCTCCACTTTCCCAGGTTTCGTTTCATCTGCCGCCTGTGTGGGCCACCAAGTCGACCCACCTCGTTTGTGGATGGTCTACAAAGCGGCAGTCCCTGGCAGCGTCCCGCCGCTCAGTCGGCCCACAGTGAGCGCAATCTGCAGAATCTGGCCCTCACGAGCCTCGGTCGGATCCCACCCGATGACCTGCGCAATGCGGCGCAGGCGATAGCGAACCGTGTTGGGGTGGACGTAGAGGTCACGCGCGGCCGCTTCCAGGGAGCGTCCCTGGCCAAGATATGAATCCAGGGTCTCAACGAGCACAGGGCCGGCGCTGACGAGCGGAATATAGATCTCGTCGATCAGGGTATTGCGGGCGAGCTGATCGCCATCGAGGACTCGCTCCGGGAGCAGGTCGTCTGCCTGCATAATTCGAGCGGGCGCTGATAGCGCTCGAATCACTTGGTGAGCGGCGATGGCGGCACGTGCGGAGGTGCCAGCCTTGACGATGTCGTCGACGCTCGGGCCAATGATGATGGTGCCGTCACCGAAGTGGTGCTCGATGAGGGATGCAATCTTGCTTGGATTCTCATCCGCGCCGAGGACAGCGATGATCCGATCACCCTGAATCCCGACGAGGGCATCCGAGGTCGCGCGTAGACATGCCTCCCGGAGTTCGGCTGTTGTCGATTCGGTGAGTTGATGCGGCGCAGGTCCGACGATGACGAACGTGTGGTTTCGGCCTTTCCACCCGACCGTAGCGACACGTGAGCGCATCACCGCCGGGGAAGTGCCGCGCACAATGGCATCAATCGCGGCAGCTTCTAGGCGTGCATCCCATTGGCCCCTGGACTCAGCGGCGCGCGCATAGATACCGGCGGCAGAGAATGCCACTTCACGCGAATAGATGAGGGCAGCCTCGTACAGATCTCGCCGGTAATCCGGTGCGACGTGCTGCTGGCTGTGCTCCTCGACGACTTCGGCAATGAGTCGAACAACCTGCAAGGTGCGCTGCAGGGAGATCGTACGGGTGAGCTCTGGGGGAGCGACGCGGAAAATATCCTGTGGCCGCGCCGCATCGTCCTCGAGCTGCATCCAGGCCACGAATCGGTTGATGCCTTCATGCGCGACGAGTCCCAGCCACGACCTATCTTCACTCGACAGATCACGCCACCACTGCAGATCGCGTTCCATTCGCGCTACCGCCGTGAGCTTGAGTTCATCGGAGCCCTTGCGAAGCGCCGAAATGACGTGCTCGGGCAGATCCGTTGGCGCGCGAGAAGGAAGTGTCGTCATGGCGGGAAGCATACCGCCTCACGGGAACCTCAGGCAGACGTGTCATGCTCTGTGGCCCAGTGAATCCTACGGATTAACCTACTAGTGCGCTGATACCCTAGCCCGCGATAGTGTGAGAGCAGAACGCTGCTATGCCGGAGGAAGAAATGCACGACGAGGATGACGCGATGGTTCACGAAGCCATCGAAACCAATCCCACACTCAAAGAGACGCTCGAATCTGATGTGCCAGTAGACGCTTCGAGCCCTGAGGACTCCGAACCGGCTGACCTTCGCGGCGCGGTCACTCGCCCCGTTCAGGAAGCAGAAAACCCGCTTGAAGAGGGACTGCGCCAGGCGGAAGAGGCATTGCGCCAGCGGCTGCTCGATGATCCCAACGACCAGCAGGCCTTTGCCACCTTGGCGCGACTCGTCTCGGTGGGCGCGAGGTATGAGGAAATGCCCGATCCGTTGACGGCCGATGAACTTCCTGCCGACCAGCGCGAACGCATCAACACCGCCGTTTGGGCCCTTGCCGACGAATACGTTGGGAACTCCCGCGCGTGGTATCCGCTCATCCAGCTCGCTCGCCTCTCGCTGAATGAAGACCGCGAAAGCGCCATTCGGCGATTGAAGACTGCCTGCGAACGCGAGGACACCGGCGTCGCGCTTTTCGAATCACTGCAAATGCTGCGTCGCGCCAATCTGCCGGGCGAGGCAGTCCAGTTGGGTGTCGGAAACTGGGACCCGACCACGCACGTCACGGATGCCGGTCGCCAGCTGGTCCGTGCCGCCTGTGAGGCCGGTCGCCCTGCCGAGGCCGAACGGTTGCTGAAATCGCTGCGGGATGCCAGCGACGAGTCGGAGGACTTTACCGATCTCGATGTGGCGATTCAAGACGCCTATGCGGCGCGAGGTTAAGGGACCCATCACCGCCCTTGCTTGAGGGAGCGGAGTTCGTAATAACGAATGCTGAACTGGGTCGGCAACATTCTGCACATTCGTGCAAACAGGTAGACATCGGTCGAACACTCGTCGGTACTATGCAGCCCACTGCTGTAAGGTGTTAGCCTCGAAGTGGTTATCAAGGGGGATGCTGCATGAGTTCGTCTATGACATCGCACAAACGCGCGTTGCCTCGTCAAACTGATAGTTCGACAATCAAGGTCCGCGATGGACGAATCATGGTTGCGGCGCGCCCACAGACGGGACCGCAGTCATGGCTCCTGAAACTTGCCGCAGCGCTGACCGGAGCAATTCTTGCGGCCTTCGTGGCGATCCATATGGTCGGCAACATCAAAGCGTATTTTGGGCCCGCGCATTTCAATGACTATGCGCACTGGTTGCGCGTTGCGGGCGAGCCGCTACTACCGGAGATGGGCTTGCTGTGGGCCTTTCGCGTGGTCCTGCTGATTTCGATCATCATCCATATCGCTGCGACACTAGCGCTGACGTTCCGTTCGAGGTCCGCTCGGGGACCACATCGCGCGCGCGGCCTGAGGGCTGAGTCATGGGTCTCGCGAACGATGCTTATCACCGGGATCGCACTGCTCGGTTTCATCATCATTCACATTCTGGATCTCACAACCGGGCACCTTAACGGCGCTTTCCAGGCGCCGACGCATACCGGTTCGTTTGCCTACGAAAACCTCATCGCGTCATTCTCCCGGCCACTGTTTTCGCTGATCTATCTCGTCGCGATGGGGGCGCTTGCCGTGCACCTTATCCATGGCCTGTGGCTGCTGGCGACCGACTTTGCTGTGACCGGTCCCCGGACGCGGCGAGTTTGGAAGCTGATCGCATATGCGGCCGGAATCGTCATCGCACTCGTCAATATGAGTGTGCCGCTCGCAGTGCTGACGGGAGTGCTGTCATGATCGAGAAGGCGGAATCAACACCCCTCGACATTGAGGTGGGAACGACCCTGTCAGCGCACAGTCCCGACGGGGATCCCGCAACTGCGTGGCAGCGTGCGAAGGACAGCTATCGGTTAGTCTCCGCGCTCAATCGCCGAAAGTTCTCGATCGTTGTCATCGGTACGGGGCTTGCCGGCTCGGGAGCTGCGGCAGCATTAGCCGATCTGGGATACCAGGTCACTGCGGTGACCTATCACGATGCGCCAAGGAGGGCGCACTCGGTTGCTGCTCAAGGCGGAATCAATGCCGCGCGAGGACGGAAAGTCGACAATGACTCTCTTGGCCGCTTCGTCAAAGACACCGTTAAAGGTGGCGACTACCGCGGTCGTGAACGTGAGGTCTTTCGGTTGGCTGAAGAATCAGCCCGAGTAATCGACCACATGAATGCACTCGGGGCTCCTTTTGCCCGCGAGTATGGCGGCTCGTTAGATACGCGGTCCTTCGGCGGTGTACAGGTCTCACGGACGTACTACACCCGCGGGCAGACTGGTCAACAACTTCAAATAGCGGGTGCCGCAGCGCTCGGACAGCAGGTTGCTCGCGGCGCGCTCCGGTTACTCGTCCGTCACGAGATGGTTGATCTCATCGTGAAAGACGGTCGTGCCCAGGGAGTCATCGTTCGGAATCTTCTCACGGGTGAATTGCAGCCGATCACCGCCCACGCGGTCGTGCTGGCGACCGGCGGGTACGGCAATATTTTTTATCATTCCACCCTGGCAAAGAACTCCAACGCCTCGGCGTCATGGCGCGCCCACCGTCGCGGCGCATACCTCGCGATGCCGTCATTCATCCAGTTCCATCCGACAGCCCTACCCATCTCGACACACTGGCAATCGAAATCGATCCTGATGAGTGAATCCCTTCGCAACGATGGACGGATCTGGGTACCGAAAACTGCGGGCGATACCCGGGAGCCGAACGACATCCCCGAGGATGAGCGCGACTATTACTTGGAGCGGAGATACCCCGCATTCGGGAACCTCACACCGCGGGATGTTGCCTCCCGTGCAGCGCGCGAACGAATTGATGTCGGCCATGGAGTAGGCCCGCTCAAGAACTCGGTCTACCTCGATTTCCGCGACGCACTGCAGCGTTTCGGCAAGGAGACGATTAGCGCCCGATACGGGAACCTCTTCCACATGTATGAAGATGCCACCGGTGAAAACCCGTATGAGGTGCCGATGAGGATCGCTCCGGTAGCCCATTTCACCATGGGAGGACTCTGGGCCGACTACCAGCTCATGACTTCAATACCCGGACTGTTTGTCGCGGGTGAAGCCGGATCGAGCTATCACGGCGCCAACCGACTAGGTGCAAACTCCCTGCTGTCCGCCTGCGTGGATGGCTGGTTCACGATTCCATTCACCGTGCCAAACTACCTAGCCGACCACCTCGGGACGGAACCATTGGATGAGGATGACGAAGTCGTCCAGAACACCCTTAACGATGCCTATGAACGCTTCGATCGTCTCCTCAACATCGGGGGGACCAAGCCACCGCGCTCATTCCACCGCGCTTTGGGAGAGATCCTCTACCGCGGGTGCGGAGTGAGTCGAGACCGAGAAGGATTAATTGAGGCAATTGCCCAAATTCGCACGCTGCGAGAGAACTTCTATCAGGACTTGAGGATCGCTGGATCAGCTAGCCGCATTAACCAGGAGCTCGAGTACGCCGGGCGGGTTGAAGACTACCTTCAACTTGCGGAAGTGATGTGTGTCGATGCGCTCGATCGCGAAGAGTCCTGCGGCGCCCATTTCCGCATCGAGTATCAGCATGACGATGGCGAAGCGAAGCGTGACGACGAAAACTGGGCTCTCATCTCGGCGTGGCAAACGGGGAATTGGGAGGGCAGCGCGAGGTTCACTCGCCACGTGGAGCCGCTGGAATTTAGCGCCGTGCCACTGCAAGTGAGGGATTACCGATGAAACTCATCGTGAGAGTGTGGCGACAAGAGGGCCCCGAGGCCGCGGGTCAGTTCGAAAGCCATGAGGTCAACGGCCTCGAACCGTCGATGTCGATCCTTGAGCTTCTCGACAAGATGAATGATGACATCATCACGGCGGGAGGCGATCCGGTCGTGTTCGAATCGGACTGCCGTGAAGGGATCTGCGGAGCGTGTGGGATCACGATCGATCGCCGTCCTCATGGCCCCGTGCCGCGGACCCCCGCCTGCCACCAACGCCTCGCATCGTTTGACGACGGCCAGACGATCACTCTGGAACCATTTCGGTCCGCTGCCTATCCCGTCATCGCCGATCTCATGGTTGAACGCGGCTACCTCACCGATGTTCTCAATGTCGGTGGTGCCCCCAGTGTCGCTCCGGGAACTGCGCCAGACGCAGACAGCGACCGCATCACGCACGAAGATTCGGAACGCGCACTCGATTTTGCTGCGTGTATCGGTTGCGGAGCGTGCGTTGCCGCATGTCCCAACGGTTCCGCCAATCTCTACGTCGGCGCCAAACTTGCCCATCTGTCCCTACTACCGATTCCCGCGAGCGAGCGAGGACGCAGAGCTCGCGACATGATCGCCGAAATGGATCAACATTTTGGCCCATGCTCCCTGCACGGGGAGTGTGCCGAAGTTTGCCCGGCGGATATTCCGCTGCTCGCGGTAAGTTACGTGAATCGCGAGCGGCTGCGTGCAGCAGTCCGGCAACACGATGATTAGAAGACACCTGTCAATGACGACACGAGGGAGTTCACCACACATGACCACACGGATCGAAGAAGATCTGCTCGGTACCCGCGAAGTTCCCAGCGACGCCTACTACGGGATCCACACCCTCAGGGCGATCGAGAACTTCCCTATTTCCGGACGCCTCGTCCAAAGCGTGCCAGAGTTCGTTCGCGCGATGGCGCAGGTCAAGAAGGCCTCAGCGCTGGCAAACAAAGAGCTGGGCGCACTGCCCTATGACATCGCGGACGCGATCATCGCGGGCTGTGACCAGCTGCTTGAGCACGACCGCTGCCTCGACCAGTTTCCCATCGACCTGTTCCAAGGTGGCGCTGGCACCAGCGTCAATATGAACACGAACGAAGTCATCGCCAACCTTGCCTTGGAGCACCTCGGCTATGACAAAGGCCGTTACGAGATCATTAACCCCAACGATCACGTCAACAAGTCGCAGTCGACGAACGATGCGTATCCGACGGGGCTGCGGCTCGCCATGTACGGCATGGTGCATGATCTCATGGGCCATATCCGTGAGCTCGCCAACTCCTTCTTGGACAAATCGAAAGAGTTTGAGCGGGTGTTGAAGATGGGGCACACCCAGCTCCAAGACGCTGTTCCCATGACCTTGGGACAGGAGTTCAAGGGGTTTGCGACAAACCTGGAAGAAGAGCTCGTTACACTGGAGCGCTGCTCCAGCTACCTTCTCGGTGTCAACCTCGGAGCGACGGCGATCGGCACCGGATTGAACACGCCCGATGGCTACGCGCACGTGGCAGCCGAGAAGCTGTCGGAGGTTACGGGACTGCCGATCACCTCGGCGCCCGATCTTGTGGAGGCCACCAGCGATAATGGCGATTACGTTCTCGTTCATGCGTGCTTGAAGCGGCTAGCTCACAAGCTGTCGAAGATCTCTAACGACCTTCGCCTGCTGTCCTCCGGCCCTCGGGCTGGCCTTAACGAGATCAATCTCCCGGAGATGCAAGCCGGTTCCTCCATCATGCCGGCCAAGGTCAACCCGGTGATCCCGGAGGTCGTCAACCAGGTGTGCTTCAAGGTGATTGGCAACGACATGACGGTCACCATGGCGGCCGAGGCAGGCCAGCTGCAGCTCAATGTCATGGAACCCGCGATGGCAGAAGCGATGTTTGAGTCGCTTCGGCTCCTTTCCGCAGCGAGTGACACACTGCGGGAGCGCTGCGTCGACGGCATTACGGCCAATGAGGACAAGTGCCGTGCCTACGTCGAACAATCGATCGGTATCGTCACCTATCTCAACCCCATCATCGGACACCACAATGGTGACCGCGTTGGTCGAGAGTGCGCGAAGACCGGCAAGTCGGTGAAGGAGGTTGTCGTGGAGATGGGCCTGCTCACCGAGGAGCAGGTCGATGAGATTCTCACGACAGAGGCCTTCATGAAGCCGAAATACACCGGCAAGATCTACGCGCCTGACGAGCGCGGCTTGCCGACGACCTAACTACCACATCCGCGGTAGCGGGCCCCAGCCCCTGGGCAATGACGCTCAGCGGGTCGGCCCGTCACCGATTTCACCACTGACCACGTGAGGATTCACTGTCATGATTTGGGTACACCTACTCATTGTTTTGGCTGCCATTTTTCTGGGTGCCAGGTACGGCTCGATCGCAATCGGCGCTGCCGGTGGCCTGGGAGTCATCCTGCTTGGCGCCACGGGGGCGCCCGTTTCCCGAGAAGACATTCCCTTCGACGTCATCGGCATCATCATGTCGGTGATCGCCGCGATTGCCGCCATGCAAGCGGCCGGCGGCATGGACTGGCTCGTCGCGCTCACCGACCGTCTGTTGCGAAAGAAACCGAAGCGCATCACGCTGCTCGCGCCGATCGTCACCTATCTGTTGACGTTGTTCGCAGGGACGGGGCATACCGCATTTGCGGCGTTGCCCGTCATTACCGAGGTAGCGAAGGAGAACGACATTCGCCCCTCCCGGCCGTTATCAATTGCTGTCGTCGCCTCACAGATGGCCATTACCGCGAGCCCAATCTCGGCGGCCGTCGTCTTCATGGCCTCTGTCGTCGAGCCGTTGGGGGTGGGCTACCTGACCCTGCTCGCCATCGCCATCCCGTCGACCTTCTTAGCTACGGTTGCCACGAGTTTTCTGGCGAATATGCTCGGCAAACCGTTGAGCTCGGATCCGGTCTACCTGGAGCGTAAGAAACAGGGGCTTATCGAGTTGCGGGGAGCGCATGAGTACGAAGAACGCCCGGGGGCTAAGCGCTCGGTCCTCATCTTTCTCATCGCGATCATCGCTGTGGTGACCTATGCGGCGCTCATTTCGGAAAACCTCCACATCATTTCCGATCCAACGCTGCCTCGGACCGAGGCGATCATGTCGATCATGCTCGCGGCGGCGATGGCTATTACGATCCTGTGCCGCATCGACCCGTCCGAGATTCTTGGAATGCAGACCTTCCGCTCCGGCATGTCGGCGTGTGTCTGTGTCCTTGGGGTGGCGTGGCTCGGAACGACGTTCGTCTCAACGCATATGGAGGCCATTACTGCCTTAGCCGGCTCGGCCCTAACGGCCTATCCCTGGTTGCTTGCCGTCGTGCTGTTCTTCGCAGCGGCGCTGCTGTACTCCCAGGCCGCGACCACCAAGGCGCTTATGCCAACGGCAATTGCGCTCGGCGCGAGCCCGATTGCGGCGATCGCGGCCTTCCCTGCGGTCTCGGCGCTGTTCGTCCTACCGACGTATCCGACGTTGCTGGCTGCCGTCGAGATGGACGATACCGGCTCTACTCGCGTTGGACGTGCGATCTTTAATCACCCGTTCATGATTCCGGGCATTGTCAATATTGCCTTGGCCGTAGGACTCGGTTTCCTCTTCGGCTCGCTTATGCTCTGAGCGCGTGATCGGAAAGGATCTCAGCGGCTTCATCCACGGAATCCACTAGGAAGATGGATGAGGCCGCTGGGCCCGACGATACGACGGCATACAGCAGCGGCCAGGCGGGCAGGACTCGGGTCCAGTAGTCGCGGTCGATGAGGACCATCGGGGCTACGGCCTCGGGCGGCGAGTAGTGGTTTTCGCACGCGTCCTGGAAGATTTCCTGGACAGTGCCGGCGTGGCCTGGCAGGAACGCGATTCCGGCGTCACAGATCTCGAGCAGGATTGACTCGCGCAGGGCATTGGTGAAGTACTTCGCGGTATGGGTAGCAAACAGGTTGGGCGGCTCATGGCCATAGAACCAGGTCGGAATTCCAAGACTTGGCGTGCCCTCATAGTCGCGAATGAGGTCGAACGCGACGCGCGCCCAGGCCGTGGCATCGGGCACGAAGCTTGGCACGCTTGCCAAGGACTCCAGCGCACTGTGCAGGCGGGTGCCGTCGGCGGAGAAGAATGCGCCGAGATTAACGGCCTCCATTGCGCCCGGACCGCCGCCGGTGGCGACAGTGAGGCCTTGCCGGTCGAGGACCTGACCGAATCGGGCTGCTTTCGCGTACTGGTCGGAGCCGCGCTGCAATGCATGGCCGCCCATGACCCCGGCGATGTGGGGCGCGAAGATGCCCCGGCTACGGATATCGGCCAGGGCATCGGAGATACCGTGATCGTGCAGCGCTGTCGCGAGCGTGACTCGAACGTCTCCGCGGGTGTCTTGGCGCTCGGTCCACGCATAAACTTGCGCATCGAAAGTAGCCTCGTAGCCGCCTTCGTCTAGCCCGGCGTAGAGCTGTTGCGGGGTGTAGAGGCTCGCCCGGTACATGTTGAAAGGGATATCGCGGATCCGCGGGAAAACGAGGCCGCCGCGAGCCCTCAGGGATTCTTCGTCCGCCTTGGTGAGCGCGCAGCCGAGAAAGAGTGCGCCCGTCGGGTCAAGCGCCCGCAGGTCGGGGGAGCGTTCGCGTAGATCGACTCCTTGGATGTGCCATCCCGACATTTTCTTGGCGCCTCGAGCGACGAGTTCGTCGAACTTCTCGAGGGTTTCGATATCGGTGGCGCGTGGCTGGCGGGAGTAGAGCGACTGGGACATGGTGGCCTTTCTATGCGGCAAGCGGCCTGCGGACCGTGAGGTCGGCAGGCCGCTGTGCGCTAGGGGCGCGCTTTATGCGTCGCCGCCAGCGTTGCCGGATTCGCCGGCGTTGACGTTGAACAGGTCGTACTTCTCGATGGCCTGGCGGGCGGCATCACCGTCCACCTGACCGGACTTGCCCAGCGCCTGCAGGGCGCGCGCCACCATCGAGTGCGAGTCGATGAAGAAGTGACGACGTGCAGCGGCGCGGGTATCGGAGAAGCCGAAACCGTCGGCACCAAGGACGTAGTAGTCGCCCGGTACCCACGCACGAATCTGATCGGGCAGCATGTGGTCGTAATCGCTCGTGGCGATGAAGGGACCTTCACTGTCAGACAGCTTAGCGGTGACGTAGGGCGTCCAGGCTTCCTCCTCAGGGTGCAGGAAGTTGTGCTGCTCGGCTGCGATCGCGTCGCGACGCAGCTCGTTCCAGCTCGTGACGGACCATACAGCCGCGTCGACTCCCCAGTCCTCGGCGAGGATTTCCTTGGCATGCATCGCCCACGGCACGCCAACGCCAGAAGCCAGCAGCTGGACCTTGGGGCCGTTGCCGGAGTGGTCGGCGATGCGGTGGATGCCCTTGATAATGCCGTCGACGTCAACATCTTCCGGCTCGGCAGGCTGCTGGTACGGCTCGTTGTACACGGTGAGGTAGTACATGACGTTTTGGTCGCGATCGTCCTTGCCATACATCCGCTGCAGACCGTCTCGCACAATGTGGCGGATTTCGTAGGCGTATGCCGGGTCGTAGTGGACCATGGCTTCGTTAGTTGCAGCAAGGATGGGGGAGTGCCCGTCCATGTGCTGGGTGCCTTCACCTGCGAGAGTGGTCTTACCGGCGGTCGCACCGATGATGAAGCCACGGGCAAGCTGGTCGCCTGCCGCCCAGAACTGATCGCCAGTGCGCTGGAAGCCAAACATCGAGTAGAAGATGTAGACCGGGATGAGCGGTTCACCCTGCGTGGCGTAGGAGGTGCCGACGACCTGGAACGCCGCGGCGGAACCGGCCTCGTTGATACCAGTGTGCAGGATCTGGCCCTGCTCGGACTCCTTGTAGCTCAGCATCAGGTCGTGATCGACCGCGGTGTAGTTCTGGCCGTGGACGTTGAAGATCTTCGCCGTGGGGAAGATCGAATCCAGGCCAAAGGTACGTGCTTCGTCGGGGATGATCGGAACGATGCGGCGCCCGATCTCCTTATCCTTCATGAGCTCCTTCAGAAGCCGGACAAATCCCATCGTCGTCGCCACATTCTGCTTGCCTGAGCCCTTGGCCAGGATCTCGAACGGCTTGTCGCCCGGCAGAGTGAGCTCCGTGGACTTCGGGGCCTTGCGCTCCGGAATGAAGCCGCCGAGGGCGCGGCGACGCTCCAGCATGTACTGCAGCGCCGGATCGTCATCCGATGGGCGGTAGTACGGGGGTGTGAAGGGGTTTTCCTCAATCTGCTCGTCAGTCACCGGGATGTTGAGAAGATCGCGCAGGGCCTTGAGGTCCTTAATCTTCATGTTCTTCATCTGGTGGGTGGCGTTACGACCGGCGAACGAGGGACCCAGACCGTAGCCCTTAATGGTGTGGGCGAGGATGACGGTCGGCTGGCCGGTGTGTTCAACGGCAGCCTTGTAGGCGGCGTAGACCTTCCGGTAGTCGTGGCCGCCACGCTTCAGCGCCCAAATCTGCTCATCGGTCCAGTTCGCGACCAGGGCCTTGGTCCGCGGGTCGCGGCCGAAGAAGTGCTCGCGCACATAAGCGCCGTCGTTGGCCTTGAAGGTCTGGTAATCGCCGTCGACTGTGTTGTTCATGAGGTGGACAAGCGCGCGATCCTTATCAGCGTTCAGCAGGGTGTCCCACTCGCGGCCCCAAATGACCTTGATGACGTTCCAGCCGGCGCCGCGGAAGAAGGATTCAAGTTCCTGGATGATCTTGCCGTTGCCACGCACCGGGCCATCGAGGCGCTGCAGGTTGCAGTTGACGACGAATGTGAGGTTGTCGAGCTGCTGTTGGCCGGCAAGCTGCAGCATGCCGCGCGATTCTGGCTCGTCCATTTCGCCGTCGCCAAGGAACGCCCACACGTGCTGTTCGCTCGTGTCCTTGATGCCCCGCTCGTGCATGTAGCGATTGACCCAGGCGTTGTAAATCGCCTGCGCGGGTCCAAGACCCATGGAGACCGTCGGGAATTCCCAGAAATCTTCCATCCGGCGCGGGTGCGGGTAACTTGGCAGGCCGCGCCCACCAGCTGGCCGGGAGTATTCCTGGCGGAACCCGTCCATGTCTGCTTCGGACAGTCGACCTTCGACAAAAGCACGTGCGTAATTGCCGGGAGCCGCGTGGCCCTGGAAGTAGACCTGGTCGCCGCCTCCGGGGTGGTTCTTGCCACGGAAGAAGTGGTTAAAGCCCACCTCATAAAGTGTCGCGATCGAGGCGTAGGTGGAGATATGGCCACCGACTCCAACGCCCTCGCGCTGTGCGCGGGTCACCATCACGGCGGCATTCCATCGCAGCCACCGGCGATAGGTGCGCTCCATGGCTTCATCGCCGGGGAAGTAGGGCTCTTCGTGAACACCAATGGTGTTGACGTAAGGGGTGTTGAGCGATGAGGGGATGGTGACGTTGCGCTCGCGAGCGCGCTTCAGCATCGATAGCAGAACATAGCGTGCGCGAGGACCACCCCGATCGTCGATGAGTGCGTCGAGCGAATCAAGCCATTCTTCGGTTTCTTCTGAATCGATGTCACCGATTTGGCTCAGTAGCCCGTTAATTAGCGGTTGGGACTCATCACGTAGCGGCACGGAGAACCTCGCTCTCGTCTTCGTTTGTCGTCGTTTCGCGCGTCTGCGCGCGTTGGCCGGATGTCACTCCATTGTCCGACAGAACCGGGACTTTTGTCATGTTTGCTCGATCACCGTGGCGAACGCCACCGAGTCTCGCTACTGTAGGGATATGCTCAACGCAACATCCGCGGCGAGCCTCGAAAATGATAGGAGTGCATCAGTGCCTACCAGCACTGAATCCGAGGCAGCGCGTAAGTTCGGATTCACCCACGGTCAAGTCATCCAGGAGTTTTACTACGACGAGGACGTCGATATGGCGCTCCGCGAATCGATAGAGGCTCTTACGGGCGAAGAACTCGCCGATGAAGAATTCTCAGACACCACCGATGCCGCCATGATTTGGTGGCGCTCGGAGGACGCCGACGAAGACGATCTCGTCGACCTCCTCATGGATGCATCGGCCAACCTCGATGATGGCGGCGATATTTGGGTCATGACCCCGAAGGCAGGCCGGTCCGGTCACGTCGCGGTGGCAGACGTTGAAGATGCCGCGACGACAGCTGGCATGCATGCGTCGGCAAGTGTCGACGCCGCTAAGGACTGGATCGCGATGCGATTAGTCGTGCGAGCCCCAGGCGTGTAAAGTTTCCCTTCGTAGCCGGCACGGTTGTGTCGGTCCGGGCCTGTAGCTCAGTTGGTTAGAGTAGCTGGTTTACACCCAGTTGGTCGGGGGTTCGAGTCCCTCCGGGCCCACTTTTCGGAACACCAGTTCCATGTCAGCCTCGCGTCGCGTTTGTATCTTCGGTGAGTCTCGGTCTTGGATCGTTCTTGCCTTTTCTACGTGCTTGAGGGTCCCACTAGCCAAACCCACGACCATGTTCGTGGTGCCGCCGATGACCGAACTGAAACAGATGCAGCCTCTGCTTGTTTTCATTCCCACCTTTTCGAAACGGATGGCAGGGTGTCACGTTCGTAGAACTTAGCTATGGGGCCAATACTTAACCGTAACGTGAAGACGGTGAATGCTTAGTCAAGTGGTCATCGTTACCGGCTACACGAGATCTTCCGATACGATGACCGCGACGCATTGACCGCCCACGGAAGGACCCTCGTGCATCGATTGATACGCGTCCTCTTCGCTGCCCTGGGCGCCTTGGCTCTGACGTCTGGCATCGCAGCTGGGGCGGCTGCGCAGCCGTTACGTCCGCACGAGTCGGTAGTAGTGAGCCTGCCCGTCTCCAATGGCAGCCCCGCTGACGATGCCATCGATCACCTCGACGTCGAAATCCAGCTCAACAGAAGTGGTGATGCCAATATCCGGGAGACGTACCGGTGGGATTTCGGCCAGCGCCGGGGACTTGGGTTCTACCGAACCCTTGTCACGAAAATGGGTTACTCGCCAGACCCGGACAAGATCCGCGTCTATGAGGTCAGTGGCGAGCACGTGAGCTCATCGTCGGGGGCGCCGGCTGGCGTCTGGCGTGAAAGCGAGTCTCGAGGTCTGCTGAAACTCTCGATCGGGGCCCCCGATGGGTCCAACGACCGAGTTACCGGAATTCAAACCTACACTTTGACCTACCAGGTCAAAGGAGCGATCAACGCGATCAAAGAAGGAGATAACGCAGGTCTGGAGGAGTTCTATTGGAACATCTTCGACAGTCTTGACGTGCCGGCACGTTCGATCGACGTCACGGTGTCGGGACCAGCGGAAGTCAAAGATATCTCCTGTTTTGTCGGCTCTTCAGGATCTGATACCCCCTGCAACTCCTACAATTCCTCGTTGAATCGGTCGACCTACAGTTTTTCTGACGTTCAGAAGCGCGATGCTGTAACCATCATGGCCGCATTCCCCTCCGGCACTTTTGCCTCAACGGCTCCAATCCTGGTCGACGCTCCGCCCGATAGATCTCGGCAGTTTAGGGACATGTTGCCCAGGATCGCTGGCGTGCTCGCCGCCGTTGTGGGGGTCGTCGTTGCGGGCAGCTTTGGGCTGCGGAAGATCCGTCGTCGGCGAGAGCGCGATGAGGCGTGGATGGGAGTACCGCCCGGTGTCATCTCTCCGGGAGCGCCAGTTGGGCCCGCAGAGGAAACTCCAATTGCCGTTCGTTTCACACCGCCCGAGAATATAACTCCAGCCGAAACTGTCGTTCTCATGAATAAAGCCCGGACTGATAAAAGTCTCGGTGTCATGTTGGTCGATCTCGCCATCAAGGGATACCTATGGGTATCTGAGGTTTCGTGGTCCCTCTCAGGGAAAAAACCCAACGATTGGGCGCTCACGCTTACTGACCAGGTGCCGGAGGGACTTCCCAGCTACGAGAACCGAACGCTGTCAGCGCTGCGCGTATTCGCAAACCCCGGCGAGCATGGTCCACAAGTCTATATATCCCGCCTGAAACGAAAGTTTCATATCTCAGCCGCAACGATTGACGACGATCTCATGAGAGAGATCGAGCGCAAACAGCTGTTCAAGTCTCAACCGAAGAAGCGCTCAAAATCATCAGCGAGAATGATTATTTTCGTCATTGTTTTTAGTTACTTCATGTTGAACATGCTCGGGACCGGCGTGTCAATCACCGCGGCAACGCAGAGGTTCAGCGTGATGTCGTGGCTGCCCTTCGCCTTTGTCTTGGTCATCTTCTGCTCGATCATGATCTCCGCCTTTGGTTCAAGCAAGAAGACTGCTCGTACGGCCTACGGTCACGCGTTGTTCAAGCAAGCTGAAGGGTTCAAGGAATACCTTGAGAAGGCAGAGGCCGACCAGATCATTCACGAATCGAAGCAGGCCGAGTTTTCCCGCTGGCTGCCCTGGGCGATGGCTTTCGGAATCGAAGACCGCTGGGGCGTAGTCATGGACCAGATTGTCCAACGTAGCGGGAATACCGGGTACAGCAGCTGGTACCAAGGCCGAAATATCACTACGTTTAGTGACCTGTCGAGGTCCGTCTCCCAATTTGGATCATCTTCTTCCACGTCAATGGTCTCTCAACCTTCGACGTCTGGATCATCGGGCGGATCGGGTGGATTCAGCGGTGGCGGATCCTCCGGTGGAGGCGGCGGCGGTGGTAGTGCCGGCGGGCGCTGACGTTCGCATTGGACGCACAAAGGTGTCTACGATGGCCAGGTTGCCTCCAGACAGGCGATCGTGGAAGGAAAACTCGTGTCTCGCTCAACCCGGACCATCACCGCACTATTTGCCGCCGCAGCATTAGCTCTAAGCGCGTGTACATCGAGCGGTAACAATGCCGATGCAGGCGCCTCGACAGAAGAGGAATCCGCCAACGTCACATATCTCGAGGTAGCAAAACCCGCTACTTTCAAAGGAGATGCTCAGGCGCAGTCGATTGCTGCATCCTCCGCGCTTTTCGGGTCATCGGGCCTCGCTGTCCTCGCCCCTGAAGGATCACCGAAGGAAACGATTCGCGCCGCATCTATTGGACGAGCCCTGGGTATTCCCACCCTTGCTGTCTCAACTGATACCGCAGGCGTTGTTGAGGAACTCAAGCGACTCGGTGCCGAAGCGGTCATTGTTGCCGGTGACGTTAGCCTTCCCGATGATTCGGGGGTTGACGTTTATCGAGCTCCTGCGAATGCGGCAGACCTCACCGCCGCCACCGGTATTGAGGTTAAGGGGAGCCCGCTGCCTGAATCCGCTGATGCCCAGGCATTGCGTGCACTGCCGGAACGTACCATTTTCGAAACAACTGACGCGTCCTCGCCGGATGACGGCGTCCAGGTGCCTAAAAAGGGCTCGCTAACCCTACGAGCCGACAAGACGCCAGGCGGCACGTTAGCTCTCGTGAGTAAGGATCCGGCGACTGTCGCTGCCGAGGCTACTGCCGCCGCCGCCGGAGTGAAGACGAGTCCGAGCGAAGGCGATTTCAGGGGCTCGGGAGAACTGATCAAACAGGTAAAGGAAGCGGGATCAGTCATCGGCATTGGCGATGTCTTCCCTGACGCAGAGGACTTTGCGTGGGAGGTCGAGGTTGCCAAATCCGGTCAGGAATTACCCGGCGGCGGCCAACTCGTCTTCGCCGGAAAAAGGTACGTGGCACTCTACGGCACTCCTGTCACCCACAGTCTTGGTGTCCTTGGTGAACAAGACGGACCTGCCACCATTGATCGCGCGGCGAAATTGGCAGCCGAGTATCAGGAGCTCGCGGAGGACAAGGTCATTCCCGCTCTGGAGATCATTGTGACGGTGGCGTCTGGAAAGGCCGGCGATGACGGCAACTATTCCAACGAATGGGCGATCGAGCACTTCACCCCGCTGATTGAAGCAGCTGGTGAGGCCGGCCAGTACGTGGTGATTGACTTCCAGCCTGGCCGAGCGGATTTTCTCTCCCAAGTTAAGCAGTACGAGGAGCTCCTGAAGTACCCGCACGTCGGGATTGCTCTTGATCCCGAATGGCGGCTTGGTCCCAACGAGCGCCCATTGACGCGTATCGGGCATGTGGAAATCGATGAAGTTAACCAGGTAATTGACTACCTCGCGCAGTACACCAAGGAGAACAAGCTGCCGCAGAAAATGGTGATTCTGCACCAGTTCCAAATCCAGATGCTGCGCGATCGGGCACAGGTTAATACCTCACATCCTGAGGTTGCTGTCCTCATCCATGCCGATGGACAAGGCACTCAGCCACAGAAGAACGACACCTGGCGAGCGCTGTTGAAGGATGCGCCCGAGGGTGTGCACTGGGGTTGGAAGAACTTCATTGATGAAGACCACCCCATGCTCACCCCCGAGCAGACCTATCGCATCGAGCCGCAACCGGACTTCGTGAGCTATCAGTAGTTGTTACTTCCCGATGAGGCCCTTTTCGGTCAACCAGTCCTTAGCGATGGTGGCCGCAGAAGCTTTTTCGTCACCCGAGCTGCGGCCATTCATCTCGATGAGGGCATCGGTCGTTAACTCCGCCGAAACCTTATTGATGACGGCCTTAATGTCGTCGGTCATCGCCTCGGTACGCACGAACGGAATGACGTGCTGAGCCGCAATGAGGTTCTCGGGGTCGTCCAGCGTGACGAGGTTGTTGTCCTTGATTGCTGGCGTGGTCGAGTAGATATCGGCCACGATCACGTCGCCATCAAGTAGTGCCTTGACGGTTGCGGGGCCACCGCCGTCGTTGATCGGCACGAACTTGACACCGGTGATGCCGTAGACGCGTTCCAATCCCGGAATACCGTAGGAACGTTCAGCGAATTCCGGATTCGCAGCAAGTGAGATTCCCTCGACGTTCTTCAGGTCAGCGATCGAGGCGAGGGAGTGCTCTTCGGCCGTCGCCTGCGTGACGTTCAGTGAGTCCTTGTTCTCAGCGGGAGAAGCCTCCAGCACTTCGGTGCCGTCGGGCAGCGCGTCAGGAAGCGCCGCCATGATGCCCGCAGGATCGGTCTTGTCTGTCTCCGGATCAAAATATGCCAGGAGGTTTCCGGTGTAGTCGGGCACGAGATCGATCTCGCCGTTTTCCAATGCCGGTGCATAGACTTCGCGAGCACCGATCTGCATCGAACGCTTGACCTGCACGCCGGCATCTTCGAGTGCCTGGGCATACAGCTCGCCGATGATTTCGGATTCCGGGAACTGCGCCGAACCGACGGTGATGGAGCTTGCTGTACCGCCGTCACCTGTCGGGGACGTCGTCTTCTTGGCATCGTCCGCATTGGGGTCGGAACAGCCGGCGAGGGCCAGGGCGCTGGCAAGTAGTGCGGGGAGAATGAGATTACGTCGCTTCATGGGAAACCTCCACGTCAATATCGGGACTAAGCGAACGAGATGGTTGCGGCGTACGCGCCGCAGGATTGGCGACACGCGCGGCGTATCGCTGAACGAGAGCAAAAAGCATGTCGATGAGGAAGGCAAGCGCTACCACGATGAGGGAGCCGCCCATCACTCGCGGCAGATCGCGCACCGCCAGACCATCGATGATGTAGCGGCCAAGTCCTCCGAGGGGCACGAACGCAGCGACGGTCGCCGTCGCGATGACCTGGAGCACCGCGGAGCGAAGACCACCGACGATGATGGGGGAGGCAAGCGGAAGCTCGACGCGCGAAAGGATCTGCCACTCTGTCATTCCCTGAGCGCGCGAGGCATCGATGACCGCACGCGGCACGGATTCGATTCCCGAGTAGATCCCGGCCAAGAGAGGCGGGATACACAGGATGGCAAGCACAAGGATCGGTGGGGTGAGCCCGATTCCCGTCAAGAGGACGAGGAAGGTCAAGAGACCAAGTGTTGGGATGGCGCGCAGGGCGCCCGTGAAAGTCACGGCAAGGGTATGGAAGCGGCCTGTGTGGCCGATGTAGAGGCCGAGCGGTACTGCCACCAGCGCGGCAATCCCAACCGCGAGGGCGGTATAGCCCAGGTGCTCGCCAAGGCGCACCGGGATTCCTGCCGGTCCGCTCCATGACTCGGGACGGGAGAACCACTCGATGGTGTCGGAAATAATGCTCATGCGCGGGCACCTGCCTTTGCCGTCCATGGCAGCAGGAGGCGACCAGCGAGCACGATAAGCCGATCAAAGATGAAGGCGACCGCGACAATGAGCACGATCCCGATGATGATCTCGTCGATAAATGAGCGTTGGAAGCCGTCAGTAAAGAGCGAGCCGAGGTTAGAGATCCCGATGAGTGCCGCAATGGACAGCAGTGAGACGGTCGAGACAGCAACGACGCGCAGCGAGGCGAGCATGACCGGTCCGGCAAGCGGGAGCGTGACGCGCAGTGCACGTTGGGTGCTGGAGTAGCCGCAGGCTTCGGCAGCATTCAGGACATCCGAGGGTACCGAGTCCAGGGCGTCCGCGACGGAGCGAACCATGATCGCAAAGGCGTAGATCGTAAGCGCGACGAGGGCGTTGATGGCGGAGAGGTAACCCTGGCCAAGGAGGGTGGGGAGGATGACGAACAGCGGCAGGGAGGGAATCGTGTACAGGAGCGAGCCGGCACCCAAGATGAGGCCACGCACCGGTTTGACGGAATAGGCGAGCCAGCCGGCCGGCAGCGCGAGGAGGAAACCCAATGCGATGGGGATCGCTGACAGGTAGACGTGCCGCCAGGTGAGAAGGGCCAGGTAATCTGCGTTCGCGAGTGCCCAGTTCATGAGTCCAACACACCCGCGACGCGGCCGTCGGCGGTGACCACGATCTGCTCACCATCCCGCTCTTCAATGCGAAGGTGCCGCCGCTTGGTATCAAGGCCCACAAACTGCTCAACGAAGTCGTCGGCGGGATTGGCTAGGATCTCGGCGGGAGAGCCGATCTGGGCGACCTGGCCAGCGGATTTCATGATGACGACGGTGTCGGCGAGGGCAAAGGCTTCGTCGATATCGTGCGTGACGAAGACGACCGTCTTGTCCAATTCCCGGTGGAGCCGGCGAGTTTCGGCCTGGAGTTCGGCGCGGACGATCGGGTCGACGGCGCCGAAGGGCTCGTCCATGAGCAAGATATTGGGGTCGGCCGCGAGGGCGCGGGCAACACCCACGCGCTGGGCTTGACCGCCGGACAGCTGGCTGGGATAGCGCTCAAACATCGAGGGTGCGATGCCCACCACGTCAAGCACCTCCCGCGCCCGTGCGTGCGCTTCCTTCTTCGGTTGACCGTTCAGGCGGAGCACCGTGGCAACATTGTCGATGACCTTGCGGTGGGGCAGGAGGCCCGACTGTTGCATGACATAGCCGATGGAACGACGCAGCTGGACTGCGGGCCGGTCAGCGACGTTTTCCCCGTCGATGAGGATGGCGCCCGACGTCGGGTCAACCATGCGATTGATGCAGCGCAACAGCGTCGTCTTGCCAGATCCGGAGGATCCGACGAGCGCCGTCAGTGAGCCGGAGGGGATGTGTAACGAGAAATCGCGTACCGCTTCGGTGCCGTCGGGATACCTCTTGGTGACAGCTTCGAAGTCGATCATGTCTCTTCCCGCCGGTAGCTTCCCTAATGCTCCATCGTCTCAACGAGCCACGAGCGCGGCAACCGGAGGCTTTAGTCCACGAGTTCCTTCGGAAGCCGGTGGACCGTGACGGCACCGATAGCGGTGAAAGGGTGGAGCGGATCAGGCGTCTTTGAGCCCGTGGGACCACCGAGTTCCGAGTGCACCAGGGCAGACATGACGACGTAGGCGTCCTCGCGGCTGTATCCGGCCTCTAGGAGGAAATCGAAGCAGTCCTCGTAGCCACGCTTGATCGAGTCTTGGACGGGATCGCCGATACCGATAAAACACCATTCGGACTCGGTCTCCACACGCGGGGCCCGCAAGTTGGCGCCCTTGACCAAGTCGATGCTGATCACGGCGGTGCCCTCGGCTTCGATGGCGACGAAGGATGATTCACCGCGCGCCATGACGGCGTGGATATCGCCGAGAGACAACAGTCCGCCGGAAACTTCGACGGGCAGGTAGACGATCGAGCCCGGGCTAGCGTCGGTCAGGTCCATGTTGCCGCCGGAGCCGAAGGAGGGCATCACCGTCGAGCCTGGCTCGCCTGCCGGGGCGGTGCCGATACAGCCGATCATGGGACGCAGCTTCGCGGTGATGGACTCAGTGAGCCGGGCAGCGTCGTTCGTGAGCGGGATCTTGCGGGAGAAGAGCTCATCTCCCATGCGTTCGGTTAGAGCGCCCGCGCCGGGCAGGTAGACGGACCAGCCGTGATCGCCCAGGACGATGTCGTGGATCGTGACCCGCAGCGCGTCGCCGGGTTCGGCGCCGTCAACGTAGATGGGGCCTGTGACTGGGTTGATCGGCGCGGTCACGGCTTCGAGGCTGCCACGCTCATGCAGCTGCACAAACAGTTCGCCGTCGGTTTGCATCGCGATCGTCTCGCCGGTGCCGGGCGTGATCGTGAGGACCGGAGCGATAGAGCGATCGAAACTCGTTTGGCCATGGGACTTATCGAGGACGTGGTCGTAGCGAGTCATGCCTTAAGGACTATCAGGACTGGGCGCGCGCCGGGCAGCGTTAGGCGCGAGTCTCACTACGCGAACTGATCGATGAGGAGTTTGACGCTCAACGCGACAACGATTGCCAGGAGCGCCACGCGCACGAGTGCCGTGCCTTTGGACAGCACGAGCCGAGAGCCCAGCAACGAGCCTGCGATATTCGCGACCGCGAGCACGAGGCCAAGGGACCACCAGATGTGTCCGCCAAGCCCGAAGACCAGGAGCGCTCCCGCGTTGGTCGCAACGTTCACCACTTTGGCGGCTGCGGCCGATTGCAGGAAGGAGGTGCCAAGGATTGAGGTGAACGCGATGATGAGGAACATCCCCGTGCCGGGCCCAAAAACTCCGTCGTAGTATCCGATAACGGCAACCGCGATGAGGGCGACGATGTACCACTTCGGGGTGGCTCGTGGCATCGAGCGGCCTTCTTTACCGAAATTTGGCCGCAGCGCGACGTAGGTTCCGACGGCGAGCACCGCAACGATAATGACGGGACGCATGATGTTGGGATTGACGAGGGTAGCGGTCAGCGCGCCGAGCGCCGCTAGGAAAAAGGCCGTCACGGCCGCGACCGCCAGCGGACGCTTCGGGAGGGGGATCGAACGCAGGTAGGAAACAGCCGCCGCGACCGTGCCGGATAGCGCCGCTACCTTATTCGTACCAAGCGCCGTGGCGGGGGCGAGGCCTGGGACTGCGACGAGCATGGCCGGGATAAGAATAAGACCGCCCCCGCCGATGACGGCGTCGATGAAGCCCGCAAGGAGGGAGGCCCCCAGCAGCAGCGTGAGGGTCATAGGATCGGGCAGAGCCATAGGCGGGCATCCTGTTCTAGTGGCGCAGGTAGGCTTGGTGTGTGGCAACTTTATCGCTTGCAGACGTCCTGAACCTCATGGAGCGCGCGTTTCCCTCTGGCCTTGCCGAACCGTGGGATTCTGTCGGCCTGATCTGCGGGGACCCAGCCCAAAGTGTGCGGCATGTGCATTTTGCGCTCGACCCCGTCGCCGCGACGGTTGATGAAGCCATTGCGGCGGGCGCCGACCTGCTCATCACCCACCACCCGCTCTACCTCAAAGGGACCTCCACGGTTGCCGCCAATACTCCCAAGGGTGCGCTCATCCACCGGCTCATTAGCTCACAAACCGCGCTGTTTAACGCGCACACGAACGCGGATTCGGCGGCCGAGGGCACGGCCGTCGTGCTGTCCGAGCTGCTGGAATTGACCGGGATCAAGCCTGTCGATCCTGCGCAGGACGATCCGTCACTTGGCCTTGGCCGCTACGGCCGGCTGCCAACAGCGGTGACGGCGGATGAGCTCGGGCAGCACCTGGCCGAGCTCTTGCCCGCCACGGCGCGCGGCGTCGCGATCGGAGGCGATCGCAGTGCACGAATCGAGACGATCGCGCTGTGCCCGGGTGCGGGGGACAGCTATCTCGATCGCGTACGCGACCTGGGCGTCGATGCCATGCTGACCTCCGACCTGAGACACCACCCTGCCTCTGAGGCACTCGAACACGATGATGCCCCCATCCTGTTTGACGCCGCCCACTTCGCAACGGAATCGCCCTGGATGACGCGCGCTGCCCAGGTCCTCTCGCGCGCCGCCAGCGACGAACTCACGGTGAGCGTCTCGCAGCTCAATACCGACCCCTGGACCACGATCTATGTGAAGAAGGATGCGCTATGACGACCGCTCAGCCCGCTGACCAGCAACTCCTGATCGCCCTGCAGGAGCAGGACCGGCTTCTCGCCCGCCTCGCGGCAGAACGCCGCAAGCTGCCGATCCTTGCCAAGCTCGATGAGCTGCGGGAGGCGGAGGGCCAGCTGGGACGTGAACGCATTGCTGCAGAGACGGCGCTCGCGGACGCCCGGCGTGAGGTGTCATTCGCCGAGGGCGAGGTCCAGATCGTGCGCACCCGCCGCGAGCGTCAGCAAAAGGTCTTGGACTCCGGCGCTCTGGCACCGAAGGACTTGGGCAACCTGCAATCCGAACTCTCGAACCTTGCAGCCCGTCAAAGCGAGCTGGAAGACGCGGAGCTTGCCGCAATGGAAAACCTCGAGGCGCGCCAATCGGAACTCGATGCCGTAGGCGAACGCGCCACAACGATCGCCTCCGAGATCGCCGCCGCGAGCGAACAGGCGGAGCGCGAAGGCGGCGAGGTCGAAAGCCGCATCGCCAAGGCTGAGGCCGACCGCGAAACGATTGCCGGAAAGATCCCCGCCGACGTCCTATCGCTCTACGACGAGGTGCGTGCGCGCACTGGCGGACTCGCCGTCGTCGAACTGCACGGCCAGGTCACCTCGCCGGTGACGCTGGATTTCTCGCTCGCTGAACTTGATGCGATCCGCTCCACCCCGGCGGATGAGGTCTATGTTTCAGACGAGCACGAGTACATCATTGTGCGGATGTCGTGAGCTGGGTTATCCACACCGACGGGGGTTCGCGCGGTAACCCGGGGCCTGCGGCGCTCGGCTTCGTCATCCTTCGCGATGGCGTTGAGCGCCTGGCCTACGGCGAGTTCCTTGGCACTGCCACGAATAACGTCGCGGAATATACCGCGGTGTTGCGTGCCCTGCAGCGCTTTTCCGAGCTGGCAGCGCCCGGCGACCGGGTCGAGGTTCGAGCCGATTCGAAACTCGTCGTCGAACAGCTCAGCGGACGCTGGAAGATTAAACACGCGGACATGCGAGACCTCGCCCTGAAGGTTAAGCGTGCCTACGATCCAGAGCTCGTGAGCTATACCTGGGTCGCGCGTGAGCACAATGCGCGCGCCGATGAGATGGCGAATAAGTCGATGGATCAGCGCGGCACAGTGGAATCCGGAATCGAAGCTCACGAGGTGACTGAGCCCGCGGCGCCTCCCAACGGACCGGTGCGCGTGGTCGTCGTTGCCGCACCGATGACCGATCGGACTCTCACTATGGTCGATCGGTTAAAGATCGGGGCCGACGCGCGGTTCTTGCCCGTGCGAATCGCGCACCGCTCGGATGCCCCGAGCCAAGACGGCGCGATTCGACTCGCGCGTCACCTGCGCTCGCTCGGCGCCGAGGTTCAGATTGAGGAGAGCCGGGAGACCCTCACCCAGGCGGCTCACAGTACCGGCACGGTCGTCCTCGTTGCCTCCGATGCGGGCGCAATCCTGCAGCCCTTGAGTGGTTCGCGGTTTTCCATCGCGCCCGCGCCCGGCTCGGTGAGCGTCATCGACTCCGATGAGGGCGCTCTCACCGTGCGCGCGCTCGGCGTCTTCCTCTAATCACGAATCACGAGCGTCAGCATTGCGACATCCGCGCTGCGTGACTCGACTTCAACCCCGAGGCCCGTTCGCTTCGCAATCCGAGCGACGTCGGCAATGCTTGCCACCTTCGCTCGGGTCGTCGTGAGTTCGTGCGTCAACAGGCCGCGATAGTGCTTGGCCATGTGGGAGACGATGCTGCGCACCCCATCGCGCTCGCGAACTGCCTGGACACTCACGTGCGCGACGCCCGCCGGCACCTGCCACATGCGCTGATAGGGGCCAGAGCGGCAATCGACCACCAACCCGTCTCGGCGAGCAGCCTCGTCCAGGGTGGCGCTCAGCCGCGGCTTCCAGTACGAGGCGAGGATACCCAGCCCAGGCAGCTTTGACCCAGCGGGTAGTCGATAGGGGGCAATGACGTCGCTGGGGCGGACGACGCCATACTTACCGGAAAAGATCCAGACATCGCGATCGGGACGCGCAGCCCTGAGTTGGGCGGCATCAAACAGCACCCCGGAGTAGATCTCGTACGCAAACCCAGCTCTGCCCGGTGAGACATTCCAGGCCAGGTCCGCGCGCGATTTCGGTCCGACCTTCAGCGCCGCGGCGGCCGCGTCCGAGGAACCGAAGGCGGCCAGCGCGGCCGCGACCTGGGCACGCGCCTCATCCAGTTGAGGGAAACTGACGTGGGCCTCGGCAGCAATATCGGGCTCAGACTTACCTTCAGAGGGTGGAAGGGCGATAATCACGCAGCCCAGCCTAGCGGTAGAATGATGACGGATGAGCCGGCTAGGTGACCGCGGCAGATGTCGAGGAACGTCCGGGCACCGCAGGGCAGAACGGTGGGTAACGCCCACCCGGGGTGACCCGCGGGAAAGTGCAACAGAAAGTAGACCGCCTGGCAACAGGTAAGGGTGAAAGGGTGGTGTAAGAGACCACCGGCGCTTTCGGTGACGGAGGCGGCCAGGTAAACCCCGTTCGGTGCAAGACCGCGCAGCAGGCGAGCGGCCCGCTCAACGCCTGCGGGTAGGTTGCTAGAGCCGCACGGCAACGTGTGGCCAAGATAGATGGTCACCACCGGTTCCTTTGGGAACCGGCACAGAACCCGGCGTATCGGCCGGCTCATCCGCCCCGGGCTAGCATGGCCCTATGACGATGCCCGATGTCAATGCATCAGACCTCGCCGACCACCACCAGTGGGGGTTTTCTGGAACGTTCCGCTCCTATCAGCAGCGGATCCTTGATCGCTACGAGGATCTCGTAGCAGATCAGCGCATCCATATCGTTGCGGCTCCCGGCTCCGGAAAGACGATCCTCGGTCTCGAACTCATCTGCCGGCTCGAAGCCCCCGCCCTCGTGCTAGCACCCACGATCACCATCAGAGACCAGTGGATCGATCGGTTTGCTACCCACTTCGAAAACGCGGCCGACCCGCAGGCAGATCCCCGAGCTTGGTGCTCCACCTCGCTGCACCATCCCGCACACATCACGGTCATTACCTATCAAGCGCTGTTCTCGGCCTATACCCGCGCACTCGATGAGGAAACCGGCGAGGACTTCGCCGACGTCGATGTTCTCGCCGCCGTCACCGAACGCGGTATCACGACGATCTGTATGGATGAGGCTCACCATCTGCGGGCCCAGTGGCATCGCGCGCTGACGGCTTTCATGGACTCGATGCGCACCGCCTGTCCGGAGCTCACGACCATCGCCCTGACAGCGACCCCGCCGTATGACTCGACGCCCGCCCAGTGGGAACGCTATGAAGAGCTGTGCGGACCGATCGACGAAGAGATATTCGCCCCAGAGCTCGTTGCGACCGGTGACCTGTGCCCGCACCAGGACTATGTCTATGTCACGGAGCCGAACCGGCAGGAGCGCGCCGAGATCGCCCAATTGCGTGAGCGTGGAGCCGGCGTCATTGCCTCGCTCGTTGCATCGGGCAGTCTGCGCCAGGTCGCGGCAGACCTCGTGCGGCTCACCGATACCCAGGTGCAAGAAGCGCTCGATGATGAGGATTCCTTCTACGCCTTGATCCGGCTCCTGACGGCGACGGACCAGGATGTGCCGGGCAGTATCCGGGCGCTGTTCACTCAGCGCCGACCAGAACTTGCAGACGAACTCGGGTTGCAGTTCATCCTCGATCACTGCGACATGTTCACTTCTAGCGCAGTGGACGAGATCCGCGGCGAGCTTGTGAGCGCTAACCTCCTCGACGGGAACAAGATTTCGGTGACGGGCGAACTCAAGGTCAATCGCCTTCTGACCCAGTCAGCCGGGAAGATCCGTGCCGTCAGCGATATCGCCGAAGAAGAAGTTAACGGGATGGGCGAGCGCCTCCGGATGGTCGTTCTCGCCGATCACGTGCGACGCGAATACCTGAGCAGCCTCGGGCGGGAGGATTCCATCGTCCATATGGGGGTTATTCCGCTCTTTGAAGCCTTGCGTCGCCGCGTCGGGCACGCCGCCCGCATCGCGGCCCTCACCGGGTCGGTCATCGTCATCCCTCGCACCGCTCTGAACGAGATCACGCAATACGTAGCAGAGCTTGGCGGCGAGGTCACCCAGGCCAAGGACGTCACCGATGACTACCTCCACGTGGCGTTTTCCGGCGGCACTCGGGTCTCAGTGCCGGTGATGACGAAGGCATTTGAGGAGGGCCTATTCACGGTCCTGGTCGGCACGGCTGCACTGCTGGGGGAAGGGTGGGATTCCCCGCGAGCCAACGCTCTCATCATGGCGAGTTCCGTGCGTGCCTTCATGCTGACGAACCAAATGCGCGGCCGGGTCATTCGCATTGACCCGCTGGATCCCGACAAGACTGCCAATATTTGGCACATCGCCACGTGTGATGTCGTGGAAGAAGGTCTCATCGCCGATCACCTCAATCGGCGTGCTGGCGAGGGAGCCCGAGTCCTTGCCTCTCACGATGTTCGCTCCTTGATGACACGTTTTGAAGCATTCGTCGCACCCCGAGCGGATATTCCTGTGATCGAAAACGGGTTCGAGCGATGTTTCGATAAGCCTCCCGAGGAGGCCTACCACCGCATAGCTGACGCCAATGAGACCATGATGAACCGTGCCTATCGGCGCGATGAGATGCGTGCGCAGTGGGCGGCGGCCCTCGCTGACGGCAACTATCCCGATAGCCAACCGTTCGAAATGCAGCTCAAGGTGGAAACCGAGCAGGACGTGTCCGCTGGAGTCTTTCCCTACCTTGATGTCATTGTCTTCGCGGTGCTCGTCGTCCTGTTCTCCCTAGGGATTGGCGCGACCGAGGCGGGGACCCGACTGGTCTCCGGCCCCCTTGCCCAAACGCTCGTGATCGCTGGCACGCTGCTCGTCGGCGGTCTTGCCACCTGGGTGCGGATGCGTTCAGTCGCTCAGATCACGGGCAGCGAACGCCGCCTGCGTGCCGAGGCTATCGCCGTTGCTCGAACCCTGAAGGAACTGGGGATCATCTCTTCGGAGACCTTAGCGATCGAGGTCGACATGCCCGAGTATGACCCAACGAGACGGACGCGCCTACGCCTGTCAGGCGGCACTTTTTCCGATCGTCAGCAGTTCGCGACCGCCATGCGCCAACTGTGTGGGCCTATCACGAATGCCCGCTATCTGATCACCCCGGCGCATCGGATCAAAATCCGGGGCATCTTCTTCGCTCAATCGGTACCAGACGCGATCGGACTGCGCAGGCAGAGTGTGGACATCTTTATCTCCGAGCTGGAGAAGATGAAGCTGCCGATGCAGGCGATTTACACCCGCAATCCCGAAGGCCGCGACTTCTTGCTCAAAGCCCGCCGGCGCAGCGGCTCGAATATCGCCGCTCGCATCACGCGCCAATCCCGACGCTATGCGCGGCAGCTGTCAGCCGTCACGAAACTCTTCGGCGAGGGCGGCGGTTTCGAGGGCGGCGACTAACCCTCGTAGCCTTCGCTGGCGAGCGCAGCCGCGCCCACAATACCCGCCTGGTTACGCAATGTGGCCGGAACGATCGGGCAGCGAACCGAAATGAGGGGCAGGAATTGGTCATGGTCTTTGGAAACGCCGCCACCGACCACGATGAGGTCGGGGGAGAAGAGCATGTCGAGATGTGAGTAGTACTTCTGGAGCTTTTTCGCCCACTTCTTGAAGTTCCACTCGTTTCGCTCACGCACGCCCGCCGATGCCCGATGCTCAGCGACGTGCCCGTCGAGCTCGAGATGGCCGAGTTCTGTGTTCGGAATGAGCTGACCGTTATAGATAAAGGCCGAGCCGATCCCCGTACCGAGGGTGGTGACGATGACGAGACCTTCCTGGCCAACTGCCGCACCAAATTTCGCTTCGGCGTAGCCCGCAGCGTCCGCGTCATTAACCGCAACAACGGTGCGACCGAGGCGCTCGGAAAAGAGCTCGGGGACGTTGACACCCTTCCAGGACTGGTCGAGATTGGCAATGAAACCGACCGTGCCGTGCTTGATGGGGGCCGGAAAGGTGATTCCTACCGGGACGTCATCGGCCGGCTTGAAGTGTTTGATGAGCTCTTCGCAGGTATCGGCTACCGCGTCCGGGGTGGAGGGGTGCGGGGTCGGGATCCGGTAGCGGTCAGCCGCGAAGCTGCCCGTGTCCAAGTCGACCGGAGCGCCTTTGATTCCCGATCCACCAATGTCGATTCCGAATGCGTCACTCATGTCTCTCCTCAAGGCAGTGTCAGGATATCTGCGCCGGTTGGCGTTACGGCGATCGTATGTTCGAACTGCGCGGTCCGCGAATGATCCTTCGTCACCACAGTCCATCCGTCATCCCACTGATATGACTCGGCCGTGCCCAAGGTGAGCATCGGTTCGATCGTAAAGACCATGCCGACCTCGATGACCGTGTCATACATGGGAGCCGCGTCGTAGTGCGGAATGATCAAGCCCGAGTGGAAGGCCTCACCGACTCCGTGGCCGGTGTACTCGCGCACCACACCGTAGCCAAAGCGCTTGGCATACTTTTCGATGACGCGGCCAATGACGTTGACCTCGCGTCCGGGCTTGACGGCCTTAATGCCGCGCTCCATCGCGAGTTTGGTGCGTTCCACGAGCAGGCGCGCTTCCTCATCAACGTCGCCGACGAGAAACGTCGTATTGGTATCACCGTGGACGCCGTCGAGGTAAGCCGTGACGTCGACGTTGACGATATCGCCGTCAGCCAGGGCGGTGTCGTCAGGGATGCCGTGACAGATGACCTCGTTGATGGAGGTGCATAGCGATTTGGGGAAGCCCTGGTAGTCCAGGCACGAGGGATAGGCGCCGTGGTCGAGTAGGTAGGCGTGACCGACCGCGTCGATCTCATCGGTAGTGACGCCGGGCGCAATCATCTTTTCGATCTCCGCCAACGCGCCGGCCGCGACCTTGCCGGCGGCGCGGATCTTTTCGATTGTTTCAGCCGATTTAATCTCGCTAGCCGTCACGCGCTCCGGGCCGGTTCGGCCGACGTATTCCGGGCGCGCGATGTGGCCGGGAACGGTACGTTTGGGAGAGAGAGTGCCGGGGGTCAGTACTCCGCGAGGAGCGCGATCGATCGAGGTCATGCTTCGATCCTAAAGCCCCGGCTCCCCGCACGTGAAAAGGAGAAGGAGTAGCCATGGCTGCTGAGTATTACTACGTCATCGCAACCGGTGAGGTCGAAGAGGGCCGTCAGTCGGGCGCGAGTGGACGAATGGGGCCCTATCCCACGCGCGAGGCTGCCGAGCACGCGATGCAGATCGCCAAGGAACGCAACGAGAAGTGGGAAGAAGAAGACCGGGAGTGGAACGAGGAGGACTAGCCTCCTCTTCGCGCTTGTGAGCGTCAGACCTAACCGGCGGCATCATTCCAATGGTCCGCGGCGACGCTGTAGCGAAGTTGTGCGGCTGGTCGGAGACGAATGAAGGCCCGCCGACACGAACGGTTGACATGTCATCGCCAGCTATCGCTGAGACTCACATGCCCCACTATTCCTGGTAGGAGTGTTCAGCGGCGGGGAAGGTCCCCTCGCACACCTCGTACTTATAGGCCCGCGCAGCGTTGTAGAGCTCAGCGCCCACGTTGCCGAACTGCTTGGCAAAGCGCGGTGACCAGCTCGTCATGCCCGCCATGTCCGTCCAGACCAGGACCTGACCATCGCAGTTGACGCCCGCGCCGATTCCGATGGTCGGAATATCGAGAACCTCGGTGATGCGTTCGGCAAGCGGGGCGGGCACCATTTCGAGCACGATCATGATGGCGCCGGCATCTTGCAGGGCGATAGCGTCCTCGACGAGAGTCTCGGCGGCATCGCCGCGGCCCTGGACTCGCTTTCCGCCGAGCACGTTTTCTGCCTGCGGCGTGAATCCTAGGTGGCCAACGACGGGGATCCCGGCGCGCGTCAGCAGCTCGACGTGGCCTGCGAGGTGGTCTCCGCCTTCGAACTTCACGGCGTGCGCGTTGGCTTCCTTTAGCATCCGGACAGCCGTTGCCAAGGCCTGTTCGGGGGAGGCTTCGTAGGAACCGAAGGGCAGATCCGCAATGACCAAGGCACGCTGGGTGGCGCGGGTGACGGCTCGCACAGCGGGGATCATCTCGTCGACCGTCACCGGGATGGTCGAGGGGTAGCCCAGCATGTTGTCGCCAATGGAATCGCCCACGAGGATCGTGTCGATGCCGGCCTCATCGAAGATGCGAGCGGTCACGGCGTCGTAGGCGGTCAGCATCGTGATGCGTTCGTGGCGTTCCTTCATCGCGCGCAGGTGGTGGACTCGCACCCGGCCGGGCACCGGCACGCCCTTCTTGCCGTCTTTGGGTTGGCCCTGGCCAACGGCCAGACCGATCGGGGGAGTGGCGGGGGCGGTGCGGGGGCGGAGCGCGGGGAGTGGCGGGCGGGGCGCGGCGGACGAGAACGGGTGGCAGGCGGGGTGGCCGCGCGCGCCGGTCAGGCCGGGGCCGGCCCAGAGGGCGGCGTCCGTCGCCAGCTGCCAGGCGGCGGCGCGTCCGGCGATGGCGGCGGACTCAGCG
>NZ_JALIQR010000009.1:0-135741 GCF_023634005.1 Bowdeniella massiliensis | reverse complement strand
GTCGACGGGGGTGGGAGCGCCGAGTGACGCGGCGGCGGACCGGGCGTGGGGCAGGATTGCTGCGAGGCCCGAGCCAGCGAGCCAGGCGCCGGTGGCCGCGAGCGACGGGATGGCCGCGAGGCGCTCCGTCAGGACCGCTACATTGGCGCGGTGCTGCGGGGTGGGCGGCGCGAGGGTGCCGTCCCAGCGGATGAGGCGGTGTGCAAGGACATCGGATGCGGCCAGGTCAGCGCCCGTCATTGCCGCGAGGTCCGCGAGCGCCGCGGGCACGCTCGGCTGCGGGTAGGGCTCGCCGTGGCGCCCATAGGACAGGCGCACGAGGTGATGGTGCGGGCCAAGCTGCGCGCGCAGTGCCTCGCCCAGCCACGGCCACTTTTCGCTCATGTGGGTCAGGGCCTTGGCGCCGACGGGGGCGCCGGCTGCCGAGTGCGCGCCCTTCGTGACGAGCATCCCGGAGCCGCGGGGCGCCGCATCGAGGGCGGGGGCGCGCAGCAGCATCGTGAGGTGCGCGATCGGCGAGCCTTCGGGCATGTCCCACGGCTCGATATCGAGCGCCCCGGCAAGCAGGCGCAGCGCGTGCGGGCCGGAGCACGCGACGATGACGCGGTCGGCCGCGAGCTCGCGCGTCGGCCCTGCCGGCTCCAGATGCGGGCCGCGGGCGGGGGCCATATCGGCGACGTCGAGCAGCCAGGCCTCGCCGCGGTCATCCCGGACCGTGTCGTGCTCGGGGGTGCCGCGCCGGAGCCCAAGGACGCCCGTGCGGGTGCGGATCTCGCCGCCGGCCGCGACGATCTCGCGCGCGAGGGCGCTCGTGAGCAGGTGCATGCCGCCAACGACTTGAACGACGATGGGCGGCGGCGTGGGGAGCTGGCGCAGCGCGGTGACCGCCCGCATGAGCGAGCCGTATTTCCGGGTGGCTGCGCGCAGGCCCGGGGCGACGACGTCGATCGCGAGCGAGGACGGTGGCGCGGAGTGGATGCCCCCGGCGACGGGCGCGACGAGCTTGGTCAGAACCGCCTCGCCGAGCCGCGCGGTAACAAAGGAGGCGAGGTCTGCGCAGTCGGTGCCAATATCCCCGCCCATCGTCAGGTCTTCGAGTGCGCGCGCGAGTTCGTCAGTTGTGAGGGCGGCGCGTAGATCGGCGTCGATTCCCGCGTCGTCGGAATCAGTGATGCCCGGCGGATCGAGGTAGCCGGGGATGCCGAGGATGCCGGCGGGGATGCGGATGGGGGTGCCGTCGGCGGCGAGCACCCAGGAGCGGCCGGCGGGCGGGGCGACGGACAGGCCGAGATCGGCGGCGAGGCCCGCCACTGCGCCGCCGCGCGTCGCGAAGGATTCGGCGCCGATGTCCGCGAGGATGTCCGTGCCTGCGACGGGTAGCGCCGCGATGAGGCCGCCGGTGTAGCCGCGCGCCTCCAGCATGAGCGGGCGGTGGCCGGCGCGCGCGAGTTCGTAGGCCGCGACGAGCCCCGCGAAGCCGCCGCCGATGACGACGGGTCTCACCGCGCCGCCTCCGCAGCGTCAGGGACGGCCGGATAGTGCGGCACGGGTAGCGAGTGGAGATAGGCGACGAGGTCGGTGAGGACCTGGGCGTCGGCGTTCGGCGGGACGCCGTGGCCGAGGTTGACGATGTGGCCCGGGGCGGCGGCGCCTTCGTCGACGACGCGCTTGGCGCCAGCGTGCAGCGCCTGGGTTCCCGCGAACAACAGTGCGGGATCGAGGTTGCCCTGCAGCACGTAGCGCCCGCCCAGCAGCGCGGCGGCCTCGGACAGCGGGGTGCGGTGATCGACGCCGAGCACGCTCGCTCCCGCCTCACCGAGCGCGGGCAGCAGGTGCGCGGTATTCGTCCCGAAGTGGATGCGCGGAACGTCGGGGTAAGCGGCGGCGACGGTGGCGAGCACGCGCTGCGAATACGGCATGACGTGCGCCCGGTAGTCCGCCTCGGAGAGCGATCCGACCCAAGAATCGAACAGCTGCATGACGCGCGCGCCGGCGCCGAGCTGGGCGAGCAGGAAGCCGGCAGACAGGTCCGCGCACCAGCTCATAAGGGCGTCCCAGCTCGCGGGATCGGCGTGCATGAGGGCGCGCGCGGCCAGGTGGTCCTTGGACGGCCGGCCGTGGACGAGGTAGGCGGCGAGCGTGAAGGGCGCCCCTGCGAAGGCGATGACGGGCGTGGCATCGCCTAATTCATCGACGACGAGGCGCATCGCCTGCTCGATTGGCGTGAAATCGGCCTGCGTGTGGGAGGTCAGGCGCGCGATCGTCGCGGGGGAGTTGGCGGCCTCGGCAAAGACCGGCCCGACGCCGGGCGCGATCTCCACCTCGACGTCGGCGAGCTTCATCGGCACGACGATGTCGGAGAAGAACACGGCCGCGTCGACGTCGTGCCGGCGCACCGGCTGGCACGTGATCTCGGCGGCGAGTTCGGGCATGAGGCAGGACTCGATCATGCCCGTGCCGGCGCGCGCCTCGTGGTACTCCGGCAGGGAGCGGCCGGCCTGGCGCATGAACCACACGGGGATGCGGTGGGGGCGGCGGCGCTGGGCGGCAGCGAGCAGCGCGGGCGGTGCGGCCGGGGATTGCGCTCCAGCAGTTTTGTCGACACGGGGCTCGAAGGGTGTGACACTCACGCCTCCATTGTGCCCGACGACGCGATAAAAGCCGAAGCCGTGTCGATGAGTCCGGGCTGCGGGTGTGTGGGGTGGTGGGCGTTGAGTGCGGCAGCGAATCAAGGGCTGCGTCGCGAAAGTTGGCGGCTGGTGGCTGGGTGCAGCGTCGGCACGCCGGTGAGGTTAGCCACGAGCTGTCGACAACAATCGTCGATTAAACCGAGAAGGCGCGAATGTTGCGGTTGTCGACACGAGGGCTTCGCGATGTTGACACAACGTGAAAAACTCCGGGCGCGAGGTGTGGTTGAATGACGGAATTGTGGGGCTCCATCTGTATTCCGTCCACCACCGCGTGCACGGGCTCGCGGGCGTCGAGCGGGTGACCCCCGCCGTCGACGGCCTCGCGCAGCGCGCGGTGAATTCCGCCCTGCCTATTCGCGGCGCCCTCGCCCTTGCCACGTGTAATCGCGTGGAATTGCTGCTCGACGTGGAAGAAACTGCCGCGCCGCTGAACTGGAGCGAGCTGGATACGTACGTCGAGGCGGAGCTGACGCGCCACGAGCAGGGGCGCGGTGGCGAGCGCGCGAGCGTCCACGCGACCGCCCATCACCTGGCCGACGCCGTCACTCACCTGTTCGATGTGGCCGCTGGGCTCGACTCGATGGTCGTCGGCGAGCGGGAGATTTCCGGCCAATTGCGCCGCGCGCTGACCGTTGCCGGGCGCCAGGGCACGGCCTCCTCCCTCATCCATCGCACCGTGCAGGCGGCGCTTCGTACCTCCCGCAAGGTGGCGCACCTGACCGGGCTGGCGTCCGCGGGTCGGTCCGTCGTGGGCGTCGGGCTGAACGTCGCTCAAGAGTTTTTGCCGCCGCTTGCCTCGTGCCGCGTCCTACTCATCGGGACGGGTTCGTATGCGGGGGCGTCCGTCGCCGGGCTGCACGAGCGCGGCGCCATGAATATTGCCGTGCACTCCTCCTCCGGGCGTGCCCAGCAGTTTGCCGCGGGGCACGATCTCACCGCGATCGCGCCCGATGCGCTCATCGAGGAGCTCGCGGCTGCTGACCTCGTGGTCTCGTGCCGGGGACTCGGTTCGCCCGTGCTGACCGTGGCGGACATGCGGGCCGCACTGGCGCTGCGTGGCCATGGCTCGCGTGACGATGCATCGAGCGACGATGGCTCGGGCGGCGACGCGACGCGAGACGTGGTGCTGCTGGATTTGGCGCTGACCCGCGATGTTGAGGTGGGTGTCGGCAAGCTGCCCGGCGTGCGCCTCATTGACCTACATGACGTGCGCCGCGCGGTTCCCGACGTCGGCTTCGATCAGGTGGCACGGGCGATCGATCTGGTGCGTGATGGCACCGCAGAATTGGCCCGCGACCTTGATCAGCGGCGGCTCGATCCCGCGATTGTGGCCGTGCGTTCGCTCATTTCCGATGCGGTCGACGACGAGATTGCGCGCCTGCCTGCGGACGGCGAGATTTCCCGCGCGGCGGCGATCCAATCGCTGCGGCGGCTTGCTGCGCGGATGGCGCACATCCCGACGGCGCGCGCCCACGATGCCGCGGTGGCCGGGCGCGCCGAGGAATACGTCGATGCGCTGAACGCCGTGCTTGGTATTGATGCCGAATTGGGCGAGCGGGCGCTCGCGAGCGCCCAGGGCTGCGGCCGTGCCCAACTCTTTGGCGGCACCTCTCAGCTCACGGCGGCGTCGTCGCAGATGAGTGCCGAACGAGCGGCGGGTTCCGCCTCGTTGGAGAGGGCATCGGCGCTGGAAAATGCGTCGCGCGCCCTGGATGGTACGTCGAGTGAGTTTGATTCCTCGACCTGCCCCGTCACCGGCATTACCCTGACCGATCTGGGACGCAAGGAGTCGTCGTGAACCCTGCCGCCACTACCGATCCGCTCGCGCCGTTTGATGCGGTCATGTACGTCACCTATGGCGGTCCGAATGGGCCCGATGACGTGCTGCCGTTCATGCGCAATGCGACGGCCGGGCGCGGGGTGCCCGACGACCGACTCATTGAGGTCGCGGGGCACTATCAGCGCTTTGGTGGAGTTTCGCCGATCAACGAGCGCAACGAGGAATTGCGGGCGGCGCTCGCGGCGGAACTTGCTGCGCGGGGCTCGGCCCTGCCCGTCGTCATCGGGAATCGGAACTGGCATCCGTTCATTAAGGACACGCTGGCTGCGCTCGCGGCCGAGGGCAAGCGGAGGATTTTGGTGCTGCTGGCCTCGGCGTACGCCTCCTATTCCGGGTGCCGTCAGTACCGCGAGGATCTAGGCGTGGCCGCGGCCGAGCTGGCCGAGGCGGGTATTGAGCTCACCTTTGCGAAGGCACGACCGTACTACACGACGCCGGGTTTCCTGGCGGCGGCAACGGATGCGACGGCGGCGGCTTGGGACGATCTGGTTGGCGGCGAGCTTGGTGGTGATCGCGGCAGTGAGGATCGGGCGGCGGAATACCGGATCGCGTTCGTGACGCACTCGATTCCGACGTCGATGAATGCCAATGCGGGGCCACCGGATTACGTCGCCCAACACCTGGCGGTATGCGAGGAGATCGTGGCGCGGCTGCAAGAGCGGTTTGGCTATGCGCCGGCTTGGGACCTGGTCTACTGCTCGCGCTCCGGACCCGAGCATGTGCCGTGGCTTGAGCCGGACATCAACGATCATCTCAGCGAGCTTGCGGCCGGTGGTGCAGTCGGCGGTGACGGTGTCGCCGGGGGTGCGACCGGTGGTGACGGTGCGGTGCGTGGCGTCGTGGCCGTGCCGATGGGCTTCACGTCCGATCACATGGAGGTCGTCTTCGACCTGGATGTTGAGGCGGCAGAGACCGCAGCGGAGCTGGGACTTGAGTATCGGCGGGCGGCGACCGTCGGGACCGATGAGCGGTTTGTTTCTTCGCTCGCGCACGTCGTGCAGGAAGTGGCTGCGGCGGAGCAGGGGCAGGACGTCGAGACGGAGCCGGGCGACCTCGGGCCGTGGCCCGCGCGGTGCCGGGCGGGGTGTTGCGCGGCGGTTCGGCATCCGCACGCGCCGGCGCCGCGGCCAACCGTGTGCGGGGCGGACTGAGCAGGTGTGTGCGGGACGGAATGAACGTGTGGGATCTGGCTAGGACCAACTGAGCGCTGAAGCGCAGAACCCGGCGGGCAGCACGGCGCGGCGGGTCATCACGAGAAAAGGAAGCTGCGATGGAAGACAAACGTCCAGAAGCTAGTGGAGATGAGCGCGGCGAGGCTGCGGCGGCAGGGGCGCCGGGAGAGAGCGGAGAGCGCGGGCATCGGCCCAGCGCCTCGGTGCGCGATCACCGCGATGGGCCGCGCGCCGATCGCAAGGCCGTCAATGAGCTCGAGCACTTCTCGCTGCACGCCGTCTTTGGTGTGGCCGAGGGGGTGCCGGCAGACGATGCCGAGCGGGCTGCGCTGGTTCAGGCCGTTGCAGCCGCGACGGCAGCCGAAGGCGTGACGCTGCGCGGCTGGTATGACGTCGCGGGTTTCCGCGCCGAGGCCGACATCATGATGTGGATCCACGGCGAGGACGTCGATGCGCTGCAGGCCGTCTATCACCGGGTGCGAAATGAGCTCGTGGGCGCGTTCGAGCCGGTGTGGTCCGTCGTCTCCACGCATCGTCCGTCGGAATTCAACCGCGGACATATTCCCGCGATTCTCGATAACTTTGGGCCGCGGCGTTACATCTGCGTCTACCCGTTCGTGCGCTCCTACGAGTGGTACACGATGGCGCCGGAAAAGCGCGCGAAAATGTTGGCCGAGCATGGGATTTCGGGGCGGCAGTTCCCCGACGTGCTGGCGTCGACGCTGTCCGCGTTTGCGCTGGGGGACTACGAGTGGATCCTGTCCTTTGAGGCGGATCAGCTGAACAAGCTCGTCGATGCGATGCGGCATCAGCGGGCTGTTGAGGCGCGGCATCATGTGCGCGAAGAGATTCCCTTCTTCACGGGTCCGCTCGTGGAGCTTGGCGAACTACTGGAGCGGCAACCGCGCGGCTGACGTGACGCGGCGTGGCTGGGTGCTGCGTCGGCGTGGAGGCATGGCTGAGGGCCGGACTCCGCTCCCAGGTGCTGGGAGGGGGTCCGGCTCAGCTGTGTGTGAGGCGGATTTTCGGGAGCTGTTTTATCGGCTCACGTGCTCGGGGGATCGCCCGATGAGCGTGCGGGATCACTGTGAGGGCCCGCTCGGGAGTCAGTGCTGGAGGCAGCTGAAGGGTCAGCGGAGGGGGCAGCGGAGGGGCCTTCGCCGGGGCTAGACCTGGGGCCTGCCCGCTTGGGACGGGCACGCTTAACGCGCTCGAAGTGCGGTTTGAGTCCGTAGGTGGTTCCGAAACGCGCGTGGCGGACCGGGCGCTGCAGCGGGTCGCGGCTGATCGGCGGAATGAATTCCGGGACGCCGTCGTCGGACATTCGCATGGTGGAGAAATCGCGGCTGTTTGGCGGGTTTTCGACCTGTGCGTGGTGGGTTTCGCACAGCGCGCAAAGGTTGTCGAGTGTTGTGGTGCCGCCGGCGGCGAAAGGCACGATGTGGTGGACGATGCAGCGGACGAATGGGATGTCGCAGCCCGGGTAGACGCAACCGCCGTCGCGCTTGCGAACGTGTTCGCGGATCTCGCCGACGGCGAGGCGGGGTTCATCTGCTGGACGGGGTGCGTCAGCTGAGCGGGGGTCCACTGCCAGTCGGGTCCCGGTGGTCGGATTGGTCTCCGCGGCGGGAGGGGCGGGCTGGGGCGGTAGCTCATCGTCCGCCATCGCTGTGGCTTCTTTGACGAAGTCCGGGGCGTCCTCAAGGTTTCCTTCGAGCGCGAAAAGCTCGTCGAAGGAATCAGGAAATGCGTCAGAGGGAGCTGTGGTGCCGGAGGGGCTGGGGGTGCGCGGGTTTGGTGAGCGGCGCTTCGGGTCGCCGAAGCGGCGGGCCAGCTCGATGAGGGCCTCGATGCGGCGTTCTTTCAGCGGCTTCGGGTCTTTGCCGGCGTTCAGGCGGCGGCGACGGATGGATTCGGCGATCCGGTCGATGACGGGGGTGAGGATCGAAGTGTCCGCGCCCGTGAGGTGCATGGCGACGTCGGTTCCGAACTCCGGGTGGTTGCGATCACGCGGGGTGAGGATCATGGCGCGGTCCGCGGCTGAGCGCTCCTGCTTGATGGCGGCGAGGGCCTCTTGGGATTTCTTGGAGAGTTCGTCGACGTCGGCCATGAGGCGCTCGCAGTCGGTTTTGAACGACTGCGGGTCGGTCATGGCGGCGCGCTGAAGGAGGTCGCGCGTGAGGGCCTCGAAGGGTTCGTCGTCGAAGAATGGTTGGACGGTCGCAAGGGCCTTGACGGCGTGCGGGATGTGGCCGCGGCCGATGCGGGCGTCGGCGAAGGCGGCAAGGACGAGCGGGAACTGCGAGATATCGCGCGCGGCGAAGACGGCGTTGGTGGCGCGGCGCGGGGTGTCCTTGGTTTCGCTGGCGATGATGTCCGCGAGGTAGGTGCGTTCGGCTTTGGCGGCCTTGGCGGCGTCGGCATCTGCGACGACGCGGATGCGCGTGTGTTCCGTGGCGCGGGCGATGCGTTCGGTTAGGCGGACGGCGCGTAGGTGGGCTTCGTCATCGGGGCGGTGCCAACCGGCGGCGGTGCCGGCCGCGAGAATCTTGTGCGCGAGGTCCAGGAGATCGAGGCTGAGTTCGCCGCTCGTCGTCGTGAACTGCTCGATGAGGGTGGTGGCGTCCAAAGCTGTCTCCTTTCGTGTTCGGCGCTTCTTGCTGTCTGCCGAGCTTCTGCTGGGCGGTCGTGCTTCTGCTGGTGGGGCTCGTGTGGTGGTGTTGTGACGTCACTATCGCAGGCGGGGCGCGTCGGGAATCGCGCGGTGCGCACGTCGCGTCGCGGATACGGTGGATGTGTGCCGTTGTGGACAACCGCGGCGGGCGCCGACGGATTCGGCGGGCGCTTGTGGCGTTGGACGAGGAGGAAGCATGGAATCGCGAGTTTTGGGTCGCACCGGGCGCGAGGTGTCCGTCATTGGGCAGGGGTGCTGGCAGCTCGGGGCGGATTGGGGAGACGTCGAGGAGAAGGACGCACTCGGAGTGCTGCGGGCGGCTGCGGCTGGTGGCGTGACGTTCTTTGATACGGCGGATGTCTATGGCGATGGGCGTAGCGAGCAGCTCGTCGGGCGGTTCGTTCGTGAGGTCGCGGGCGAGGGGGCCGGTGCTGACGAGGGAGATCGTGCGGGTGAGGGCGACCAGCCTGGTGCGGGCTCGTCGGTGATGGTGGCGACGAAAATGGGCAGGCGGGCCGATCCGCATGAGGCGTCGGCCTATACGGTCGCGAATTTTGCGGCGTGGAATGATCGCTCGCGACGCAATCTTGGGACCGAGCGGCTGGATCTCGTTCAGCTGCACTGCCCGCCGAGCGAGGTCTACCGCGACGATGCGGTCTTCGATGCGCTCGATGACATGGTGGCGCAGGGTCGGATGGCGGCCTATGGCGTGAGTGTGGAAACCGTCGATGAGGCGCTTGCGGCGATTGCGCGGCCGAATGTCGCGAGCGTGCAGATCATCATCAACGTCTTCCGGCGAAAGCCACTTGAGGAGGTGTTGCCGGCGGCGGCGGAGGCGGGCGTCGGGATCATTGCGCGCGTGCCGCTGGCCTCGGGACTGCTATCTGGGAAGTACACCGAATCGACGACGTTTGCCGCGAGCGATCACCGCAATTACAACCGGCGCGGTGAGGCGTTTGACGTCGGGGAGACCTTCGCGGGCGTGCCCTTTGACGTTGGGTTGGCTGCTGCGCGGGAGTTTTCCGGGATCGTCGGCGAGCTGAAGTCGTCGTACTCGGACTTCGAAACGGCAACTCCGGCGCAGGTTGCGCTGCGATGGATCGTCGACCAGCAGGGGGTTTCGACTGTTATTCCGGGGGCGCGGAGCGCGCAGCAGGCGCAGGCAAATGCCGCGGCCGGTGAGTTGCCGCGGCTGCCTGCGGGCGTGGATGAGGAGTTGGCGTCGCTATATGCCAAGCACGTCAAGTCGCATGTCCACGATCGGTGGTAGTGCCGGTTAGGGTTCATCGGGGCTGAAAATGTCCTCGATCTGGCATTCGAAGATGCTTGCGAGGCGGAAGGCCAGTGGCAGTGATGGGTCGAAGTGGCCTTTTTCGACCGAGACGATCGTTTGGCGGGTGCCGCAGGCTCGTACGTCCTGGGTGTCAAGCGTCATTTTGTTGCCGGGAGTTCGTCGGAGGCGGGTATAACCGTCGTTTCCCGGTTTGCGACAAAGAATCGGCAAATGCTTCGTTTGTGGGGCTTGGGTCTTCTTAGTTCGGCACGTGTCGGCTAGGTTGACGGGGTGATCAGCAAGAATTCCCGCACTTTAGGCGTGCCCGAAACCGATCCTGAGGACTATCGCGAGGGGACAGCGCCCAACAGCGCTGTTAACTGGCCCGTCTTTATTGCCTCGGGCGGTGGCATCCTCGCGATCGCGCTGTGGGCGATCATCGAGCCCGGACAGGCCGAAACCGTTTTGACGTCGGCCGTCGGCTGGATCAGCGAGAACCTTGGCTGGTGGTACATCGGGCTCGCGACCGCCGTCGTCGCCTTCGTCGTCATCGTTGCGGCGAGCCGGTTTGGGCGGGTGCGGCTCGGGCCGGATCATTCGCGCCCGCAATACCCGTGGTACTCCTGGGCGTCGATGCTCTTTGCCGCGGGGATCGGCGTCGATCTGCTGTTTTTTGCCGTCGCCGAGCCCGTGACGCAGTACTTCACGCCGCCCGCGGGTGGGGCCGAGACCGTCGCCGCGGCGCGGCAGGCCGTCGTCCTGACGATCTTCCACTACGGGATTACCGGGTGGGCGATGTATGCGCTGATGGGGATGTGCTTTGGGTATTTCGCCTATCGCAAGGGGATGCCGCTGACGATTCGGGCGGTGCTGTACCCGATCATCGGCAAGCGGGTGAATGGCGTGGCCGGGCATGGCGTCGAGGTGGCGGCGATGCTCGGGACCGTCTTTGGGGTGGCGACCTCGCTCGGCATTGGTGTGGTGCAGCTGAACTACGGGCTGAGCCTGCTCTTTGGGGTGCGCGAGGGGCTTGCCGCGCAGATCGCGCTCATCGCCGTGGCCGTCGGGGTTGCGACGTGGTCGGCCGTCTCGGGTGTCGATAAGGGGATCAAGCGGCTGAGCGAGTTCAACGTCGGGCTTGCGATCGTGCTGCTCGGTTACATCCTCATTACCGGCCGGACGGCATTTTTGATGGATGCGCTCATCATGAACGTCGGGGAGTACGCGACGAGCTTCCTCGGACTGTCGATGGATACCTATGCGTTCGACGGCGCGACCGAGTGGCTCGGGCTGTGGACGCTGTTCTTCTGGGCCTGGTGGGTGGCGTGGGCGCCGTTCGTTGGGCTGTTCCTCGCGCGGATTTCGCGTGGGCGCTCCATTCGGCAGTTCGTGCTCGGCACGCTGACCGTGCCTTTTATGTTCGTGGCGCTGTGGATCTCGATCTTTGGCAACTCCGCGCTTGAGATCGTCATGGGCGGCGACGCGGCCTTTGGGGAGGCGGCGATGAACACGCCGGAGCGCGCCTTCTACCAGCTCATCGAGCTCTACCCGGCGGCGCCGCTCGTGGCCGGGGTGGCCTCCGTCGTCGGGCTGCTGCTGTACATCACGTCGGCCGACTCCTCGGCCCTCGTCATGTCAACCTTCACCTCGAAAGTCGATGCGGCGCACCGCGATGGGCCGGCCTGGTCGCGCGTCTTTTGGGCGCTGACGACCGGCATCCTGACGATCGCGATGCTCGTCGTCGGCGGGATTCCGACGCTGCAAATGGCGACGGTCATCATCGGGTTGCCGTTCTCCGTCGTGCTCGTGCTGGCCATGGTGGGACTGTGGCGCTCGCTGCAGGATGAGAAGGCGCGGGCCTCCGCGCGCGAGGCCGGGGCGTCGGCGCTCGGCATCGACCGATCCTTCGCGCAGCGACTCAGCTACGCCGTCACCTACGCCAATGACGATGATGTGCGTGATTTCGTGATCGAGGTAGTCCAGCCGACCCTCGCGGACGTCGGGCAGATGCTCCACACCATGTCCGGCAATGGGGAGGGTTCGGACGGGGTGCTGCTCGAGGTGCGCGGCGTGGACGTCGTCGATGCCGTCGACCATCAGCTCGTGCACGAGCTGCCGGAAGTTGAGCTCGTCGTGCCGCTGGCCGGGGGCGATTTCATCTACGGCGTGCAGCCGATCTCGCGGCCGATGCCCTCGTATGCGTTCTCGATGGAGCCGCTCTCGCGCGTCTACTACCGGCTCGAGGTGTTCGGTCCGACGGGCTCGCTAGGGTACGACGTGCTCGGAGCGACGCGCGAGCAGCTGACCGATGATGTGCTCGCACGCTTTGAGGAGCACCTCGAATACCTCGAGCTTTCCGGAATGCAAGACGGCGCTGCGCGCAGTGGCAAGCTGCGCGGGTTTTCCAAAAACGTGAAAAACCGGCTCGCCGACGTACGCTCCCGCTCGACCCGCTAGGTGCGCGCGCCCGTATGTCACGGACCGTTAACGGCCGCGCAACGCGGCGGCCCTACGATCGCGGCATGGCTCTTGTGCGCGGAATTCGGTTAGTCCTTGCCGCGGCCCGCGCCGAGGACCCCCACGCGATCACGGCCTTCGGCGGCGATCAGGACGGCGGAACGCTTTTCGGCGCGGTCTACCGCGGCGAACCCTTTGTCAAGGCGTTCAATGAACTCGGCGTCGACGTCGCCGGGTTCGGTCGGCACGATTTCGATTTCGGGCTCCAACACACCCGCCACCTCATGGGCCTCGCGCAGTTCACGTGGATTAGCTCGAACCTGACCGTCGACTCCCAGCCCGTCAGCCCTGATGGCCGCACTGCCATCATCGAGGGGTGAAGGTCGGCTTCCTGTCGCTCTCGGGCGATATGGAACGACGATCGTCGGCGACGAGGTCGACCAGGGAGATTTCGTCGCCTCCGCTCGCAGCGCGGCCGCCGAACTTCAGGCCGGTGGCGCTGAGGTCATCATCGCGCTCACCCAGATCACGAACGATGAGGCGCGCGACGTTCTCAACGCGGTGCCCGCAATCGACGCCGCGATGACCGAGGAGGCGAGCGGGAGCTCACCGGTGCGCATCGAATATGCCAGCGGCGAGCGGCCAGTCGTCTCGCCGGCCGCGGACTACGGCACCGTCGTGCGATTCCGCGCGAGCCTCGATGAGGCGGCCGCGGTCAGCGTCGTGCCGACGATCCTGCCCGTGAGCGAAAACGTCGCCGCCGATCCGGCGTGGAGCAAAGTGCAGGCACGTTACGCCGCCGAGATGGATGCCAAGCTCAGCGAGAAAGTCGGGGCCGCCGCGCAGGACCTGTCGCGCCCCGAGCTCGGACGGATCGTCGCCCAGGCCCACCGCGAATACGCCGCGACCGACTTCGGGTGGCAAAACGGCGGCGGAATCCGCGCCGAACTGCCGGCCGGCACGCTCACCAAACGCAGCGTCCTGTCGGTGTTGCCCTTCGGCAACGGCCTCATCAGCATCACGACGACGGGCGCCCATATTAAGGATGCGCTTGAGCAGGCGATCGAATCCGACCCGGACGGCAATCGCGGCTTCCCGCGCACGGCCGGGCTCTTATACGACGTCGACCTTGACAAGCCGGCGGGCGAGCGCGTGAGCAACCTGCGCGACGAGGCGGGACGCCCGCTCGATCCCGCGGCACGGCACGATCGACGTCCTGCCCGAGGCCCCCGGCGGCGAGGCGACGCCCACGCCCACCCCGAGCACAACACCGACGGGCGAGGCCGCCACCCCCGCGCCGTCGGCCTCGCCGACGCCCGCGCCGAGCAGTGCGGCTCCTACGGCTGCGCCGACGAGCCCTGGCGAGGGTACGCCCTCGGGCGATCCCCGGCCCGCACCCGGGCTACCGGTGACGGGCGGCCAGCTGCTCGGCCTGCTCGGCGTCGCTGCCTTGCTCATCCTCGGCGGCGCGGCGGCGATCATCCTCGTGCGTCGGCGCTCGGGCAGCATCGGGCACGACAACTAGCCAAACCACTCACGGTTTTGTCGACACTGTGGGTCAACTCACCATTGATAGGGCCTATGGAAGTGGAGATCGACCGTAGTTGGCGGCTATAGTGAAAGTGTCGTCGACGCCGGAAGAAAACCGGCGAAATCTGAGCTTTTTAGGAGCACACATGAACCTCATGAACACCAAGATCAAGCCCTTCAGCGCGACCGCATTCAAGGAAGGCGAGTTTGTCGACATCACGGAGGCAGACGTCCTTGGTAAGTGGGGCATCTTCTTCTTCTACCCGGCCGACTTCACCTTCGTCTGCCCGACGGAGCTGGGCGATATCGCGGACCACTACGAGGAGCTGCAGCGCCTCGGCGTCGAGGTCTTCTCCGTCTCGACCGACACGCACTTTACGCACAAGGCCTGGCACGAAACCTCCGAGACGATCGGCAAGATCAAGTTCTACATGATCGGCGACCCGAACGGCGTCGTCACCAACAACTTCCAGAACATGCGCGAGGGCGCGGGCCTGGCCGACCGCGCCACCTTCCTCATCGACCCGGACGGCGTCATCCAGTTCATGGAGGTCACCGCCGAGGGAATCGGGCGCAACGCCTCCGAGCTCATGCGCAAGGTCAAGGCCGCGCAGTACGTCGCCGCCCACCCCGGCGAGGTCTGCCCGGCCAAGTGGGAAGAGGGCGAAGAGACCCTCGCCCCCTCGCTGGATCTCGTCGGCAAGATCTAACCAGCTCATGGCGTGGGCCCTCGAAACATCGGGGGCCCACCGCCGTGCTGCCCGCGCGCTTCCGCCCGCGGTGCCCAGCCGTCCCAGCCGCCTGAACTTTTCGTCCTGATAGCACAAAGGATTTCTCGTGCCCGTCCTCAACGACGCTCTGACCGCCCAACTTAAGCAGCTGCTCACCAACGTCTCGCAGCCGATCGAGCTCCTCGCGAGCCTCGATAACTCCCCTAAATCCGCCCAAACGCGCGACCTGCTCACCGAGATCGCGGCGCTGTCGGACAAGGTCAGCGTCGGCGAGCTTGCCGATCCGCGCACCCCGAGCTTCCTCATCCGCCGCGTCGGCACCGACATCGGCGTGCGCTTTGCGGGCCTGCCGCTCGGTCACGAATTCACCTCGCTCGTGCTCGCGCTGCTGCAGGTCGGCGGGCATCCGCCGAAGCTCGATGACAAGCAGGTGGCCGCGATTCAGGCGATCACGCAGCCGCGCGAGTTCGTCACCTACATGTCGCTCACGTGCACGAACTGCCCCGACGTTGTCCAGGCGCTCAATGCGATCAGCGTGCTCAACCCGAAAATCCGGCACACGACGGTCGAGGGCGGCACCTTCCAGGACGAGATCGACGCGAAGGGCGTCATGGCCGTGCCCGCCACCTACGAGGGCGATGAGCTCATCTCCTCGGGCCGCGCGGGCGTCGATGAGTTCATCGCGCTGCTCGATACCGGCGCCGAGGCGCGCGCCGCCGCCGAGATGAGCGAGGCCGAACCCTACGACGTCCTCATCGTCGGGGGCGGGCCGGCCGCCTCGGCGGCCGCGATCTACGCCGCGCGCAAGGGCATCCGCACCGGCATGATCACCGACCGGCGCGGTGGCCAGGTGCTCGACACGATGTCGATCGAAAACCACGTCTCGGTCACCTACACCGAAGGCCCGCGCCTGGCCGAAGACCTCAAGGCGCACGTCGACCAGTACGGCGTCGACGTCTACACCCCGCAGCTGGCCGATGCGCTCATCCCGGCGGGCGCGCCTGGCGAGCTGCACGAGATCTCCACGACCTCGGGCGGGCGCCTGCGCGCCAAGGCGATCATCCTCGCGACGGGTGCGTCCTGGCGCCTCATGGGCGTGCCCGGCGAGAACGAATACCGCAACAAGGGCGTCTCCTTCTGCCCGCACTGCGACGGCCCGCTGTTCAAGGGCAAGCGCATCGCCGTCGTCGGCGGCGGCAACTCCGGCATCGAAGCGGCGATCGACCTCGCGGGCGTGACCGCGCACGTCACCGTGCTCGAGTTCATGGACGAGCTGAAGGCCGACCAGGTGCTCATCGACAAACTCCACTCGCTGCCCAACACCACCGTCATTACCGGGGCGCGCACCACCGAGGTGCTCGGCGACGGCGATAAGGTCACGGGCCTGAGCTATGAGGATCGCGCCTCGGGCGAGATCCGGGGCCTGGACGTCGACGGCGTCTTCGTGCAGATCGGGCTCATGCCCAACACCGCGTGGCTCACCGACACCGTAACGCTGTCCGATCGCGGCGAGATCGTCATCGACGAGCGCGGGCACACCAACCTGCCCGGCGTCTTCGCGGCGGGTGACTGCACGACGGTGCCCTACAAGCAGATCGTCATCGCCTACGGCGCCGGCTCGACGGCTGCGCTTGCGGCCTTCGATCACCTCATCCGCTCCTAGCGGGCGCATCGAGCACGGGAGTTTCGATGAAGCTGCGGGATCTGGAATACCTCGTCGCGCTAGCCGAGGAGGGCAATTTTTCGCGCGCCGCCGTGCGCGCCGGGGTGTCCCAGCCGACGCTGTCGACTCAGATCAAAAAGCTCGAAACCGAGCTCGGCGTCCCGCTCGTGGAGCGCACGCCCGCCGGGCTGCTGTTTACCGAGGCGGGGCGCCAGGTGCTCGCGCGTGCCCGGCACGTCATGAGCGACCTCGCCGAGATCCGCATGCTCGCGCAGCAGGCGGCCGATCCCGCGAGCGCCACGCTCACCCTCGGCATGTTCCCCACCCTCGGGCCCTACCTGCTGCCGCGCCTCATGCCGTACCTGGCCGAGCGCCTGCCCGAGCTCAAGGTGCGCCTCGTCGAGGATAAGTCCGAGGCGCTGCTAGCTCAGCTGCTCGCCGGTGAGATCGACGCCCTCACGCTCGCCGAGCCGCCGGCGGCCGACGGGCTCGCCGCCGAGCACCTCTTCCGCGAGGAGTTCCTGCTCGCAGCTCCGCGCGGGCACGCGCTCGTTGAAGGGGAGCTTGAGCCGCTGCGGCTGTCGGCGCTGCGCGACGTCGACGTCCTGCTGCTCGACGACGGGCACTGCCTGCGCGATCACGCCCTGAGCCTGTGCCAGTCCGTCGGCGCCCGGCAGGCGAATTTCCGGGCGACTTCGCTCGAATCGCTGCGCTACATGGTCGCCGGGGGAGCGGGCGTCACGCTCATGCCGCGCCTGGCCGTCACCCCGCCCGTTGCCGCCGTCGACACCCTCGCGCTACGCGAATTTGCCGCGCCCGCCCCCTACCGCGACATCAGCCTGATCTGGCGGGAAACCTCCGCGCTCGCCCCGCTCATGGGCGAGCTGGCGGCAGCGCTGCGTGAGGCAGGCAGCACCGATCTTGGATCGTGAAAAGGTGAGCGCTCCGCGAGGGCCTCGCGCCTAGACTGGCTCGACGTGACTCGCTCCGTTTCCCGCACCTACCTCGTGACGGGCCTCGCCCTTTTTGCCATGTACTTCGGTGCGGGCAACCTCATCTTCCCGGTCATGATTGGCGCCGAATCGGCGGGCGCCCGCCCCGCCGTGCTCGCCGGATTCCTCCTCACCGGCGTCGCGCTGCCCATCCTTGGGATGCTTGCCGTCGCGACGGAACGGCCCGGGGAGTCCGGCGGGATCGCGAGCCGCATCGGCGCCATGCCGGGCCTCGTCTTCACGCTCGTCATTTTCCTGTCGACGGGCATGCTCTACGCGATCCCGCGGGTCATCACCATCAGCTATGAAATGTCCGTGCGGCCCTTTCTCGCCGGGCCTGCCGCGGCCGGGCCGCTGCCGCTCGCGCTGTACGCCGCCGCCTTCGTCGCGATCGCCATCGCGCTGACGATCAACCCGCGCCGGCTCATCGACCACGTCGGTGGTTGGCTCACCCCCGCCCTGCTGGCCCTGCTCGTTATCCTCATTACGGCGGCGGCGTGGCGGCTGTCGGCGACGGGCGGCGCCCCGAGCGGCGAGTACGCCACCCACCCGCTGCCCGCCGGCCTGCTGCAGGGCTATTTCACGATGGACGCGCTCGCCTCCTTCGTCTTCGGCGTCGTCATCATCGCCCAGCTGCGCGACCGCGGCTTTACCGGGCGGCGACGCCTACTGCCGGCCATGGCGATCGTCGGCGCGATCACGGGCATCGGGCTCGCGGCCGTCTACGTCGGGCTCGCGCTGCTCGGCAATCGCGTCGCGGACGCGGGAGTGGACAATGGCGCCCAGGCGCTCGCCTTCGCCGCCGAGACGCTCTTCGGCCGGCCGGGCGTCGCCCTGTTCGGGGCGATCGCGATCCTCGCGTGCCTCACGACGGCCGTCGGCCTGTTCGGCGCCGCCGGCCAGTACTTCGCGCGCCTCATCCCCGGCGCGCGCTACCGCGTCGTCCTCGCCGTGCACGCCGTCGTCGCCTTCGTCCTGGCAAACCTCGGGCTGGACGCGATCCTCGCCGTCGTCGCGCCCATTAACCAGCTCATTTACCCCGTCGCGATCTGCATTATCGCCGTCGCGCTGATCGAGGCCGCCCTCGCGATTGTTCGCCCCCGCCAGCTGCGCTGGACCTACCGACTCGCGGCGTGGGTCGCGGCCGCCGTCGCGCTGCCCGAGGCTCTCGCGACGACGGGCATCGCGGCCTTCGCGCCGTTGCGCGAGGTGCTCGCGGGCGTGCCGGGCGGCGCCTTCCAGATGGCGTGGGTGCTGCCCGCGCTTGCCGCCGCGCTCATTGGCGCGCTCCTCGATACGCGTATAATCGCGCGGGAACCGGTGATAGCTAGCTAAGCTAGGTATATTTCTGACACGTCACGACTGTCCAAAAATGTCCTTGCTACGACAGGTGGCGTTGTTGCCGCCGCCGAGCTCACCCGCCGCACCTGGCGCGTGAACAAGACGCGCGGGGCGCTGCTCGCCGCCTATCCCGCCTGGGGTACGCTCGCGACGGCGCTGAACGTGTGGATCATGCGCGAAAACCGCAGCGGGTAGCGCGCCTCAGGGTGCGGGCGCGGCTAGGAAATCGATCGGCGCTGCGAGCAGATTCGTGAACGCCGCATAGGCCGCACCGAGGACCACGGCGTCCTCGCCTGCCTCGGTCGCCGTGAGGTCGATCGGTACGCGCCGCGCCGCCATCGCGCGGCGTCGCAGTACCTGTTCGATGAGCTCTCGCTTGCGCTCCAGCAGTTCCGCGAGCTGCCCGCCGAGAACGATGACGGGCACGTCGAGCAAGTTGACGAGCGCGGCGAGCGAGACTCCCAGGGCCTGAGCGCTGACGTCGAGAGCATCGCCGGTTTCCGCGTGGCGGCCGAGGGCTTCGGTGAGCGCCTCGCGGCCGACATAGCGTTCGAGGCAGCCCGTGGAACCGCAGCGGCAGTCGGGCCCATTCGGGTCGACGGTGAGATGGCCGATTTCGCCGGCCCAGCCATGCTCGCCGGTCATGACCGTGCCGCCCTCGACGATCGCGGCACCGACGCCGATCCCGCCGGAAAGGTAGGCAAAATGTTGCCGGGGGCGAGGCGCGCCCGGGGCGCGGAAGGCGGCGGTGAGCGCCGCGAGGTTCGCCTCGTTCATCACCTGCGGGCGGGGGAGGTGCCCCGCGGCGGGGGTGTCCGCGAGCGCTGTGGCAACGTCGTCGGCAATGGGCACATCGTGCCAGCCAAGGTTGGGCGCATCCAGCAAAATGCCCGCGTCGGAATCGACGAGGCCGGGCACAGCGATCGTCACCCCGCACAGCCGCGCATCGGCCTGCAGCTGGCCGACGACGTCGGCGATCATGACGGCGAGCTCGGGCAGGACGTCTGCGGGGCGCGAGCCGACGAGGTCCCCGATGCGTACTCGGCGCGCGACTTCCACACCGCGCAGGTTGATCGCAATGACGCGCAGCGCATCCACCCCGATGTCGACACCGATCCCGATGACGCGGGCCGAGCCCACGAGTCCCAGCGCGGGCCTACCGGGCCCCGTCGCGGGCGGCGGCGGTAGCTCGTCGAGCAACCCACCCGCAACCAGCTCGTCACCGAGGCGCGAACTCGTCGCTCTCGTGAGCCCCGCGTCCGACGCGATCTGCGCCCGGGAGGGCGGTACTTCGGATGCGAGCGCGTGCGCCAGGACGAGCTGCATGTTCATTGCGCGCAGGTTTTCCGCGCGAACGGAGTGCTTCGGCATTTTTTCAATCTACTCAACAAATCCCCTTGACACACGCGCAACGCGGTATTAGTTTGAGGATTAAACAAAAGTGCGTGTGGATCTCAAAGGAGCGAGCAATGCGGCAACCAGCAAAGAGCGACAAGTTTTCCTTCGGCCTGTGGACCGTTGGCTGGCAGGCGGTCGATCCGTTCGGCGACGCGACCCGTCCCGCCCTGGACCCGTGGGAATACGCCACCAAACTTGCCGAGCTCGGTGCCTATGGCATTACCTTCCACGACAACGACGTTTTCCCCTTCGATGCGAGCGATTCCGAGCGCGACGAGATCGTCGGCAAGCTGAAGGATGCCACCGAAGCCGCGGGCCTCGTCATCCCCATGGTCACGACCAACACGTTCACCCACCCGATCTTCAAAGACGGCGGACTGACGAACAACGACCGCGCCATTCGCCGCTTTGGCCTGAAGAAGATCCTGCGCAACGTCGATCTCGCCGCCTCACTCGGCGCGGAAGTCTTCGTCATGTGGGGCGGTCGCGAGGGCGCCGAGTACGACTCCTCTAAGGACCTGAACGCCGCATTCGAGCGTTACAAGGAGGGCCTGGACGCCGTCGCCGGCTACATCAAGGAGCAGGGCTACGACCTGCGCATCGGCCTGGAGCCGAAGCCGAACGAGCCCCGCGGCGACATTTTCCTGCCGACGGTCGGCCACGCCCTAGGCCTCATCGCCGAACTCGATCACGGCGATATCGTCGGCCTCAACCCGGAAACGGGCCACGAACAGATGGCCGGCCTCAACTACACGCACGGCATCGCCCAGGCATTGAACGCCGGCAAGCTCTTCCACATCGACCTCAACGGCCAGTCGGGCATCAAGTACGACCAGGACAAGAGCTTCGGCCACGGCGATCTCTCCAGCGCATTCTTTACCGTCGACCTGCTGGAAAACGGCTTCCCGGGCGGTGGCCCCCGCTACACCGGACCGCGCCACTTCGACTTCAAACCGACCCGCACCGAAGGCATGGAGGGCGTGTGGGAGGCCGCAGCGGCGAACATGGAAATGTACCTCATGCTCGCGGAGAAGGCGAAGGCCTTCCGCGCCGATCCCTACACCCAGGAGCTCATGGCGGCGGCCTCCATTCCTGAGCTCGCCGAGCCCACCATGGCCGAGGGCGAGAGCTACGCGGACCTGCTCGCCTCCGACGACATTGACCCCGAAGCCGCTGGCGAACGCGAGTACCACTACGTGGAGCTCTACCACAACGCCATGCGCCACCTCATCGGGTAGCTCGCCATGGCAAGGTTCGTCGCGGGCGTGGATTCCTCCACGCAGTCGTGCAAGGTTCTCATCGTCGATCCGGATTCGGGCGAGATCATCCGCTCCGGGGCGGCGCCCCACCCGGGCGGCACCGAGGTGAGCGCCGAGGCCTGGTGGCAGGCGTTTCGAGCCGCCGCGCGGGAAGCCGGCGGGCTCTCGGACGTTGCCGCGATCTCGGTCGGCGGCCAACAACACGGACTCGTGACGCTGGATGCCAGCGGCGAGCTCGTGCGAGACGCCCTGCTGTGGAACGACACTCGATCCGCCAAGGCCGCGAGCGAGCTCACCGAGGAACTCGGTGCGCAGACGTGGGCCGAGGCGTGCGGGTCCGTGCCGGTTGCCTCACTCACGGTCTCCAAGGTGCGCTGGCTCGCCGAACACGAGCCGCAATCCCTGGAACGCACCGCCGCGATCTGCCTTCCGCACGACTACCTCAGCTGGCGCCTTGCCGGTACCGGCGAGATCGCCGACCTCACGACGGATCGCTCCGATGCCTCCGGAACTGGCTACCTCGATCTGCGCACTGCCGAGTATCGCCTCGACCTCCTCGCCCGCGCGCTGAAAGCCAGTGAAGCACGGGCCGCTGACATCCAGCTGCCGCGCGTCGTCGCGCCTTTTGACGTCGCCGGCGAGGTGACGCGAGATATCGAAGAGATCGGCCTCGCTGCCGGCACCCTCATCGGCCCCGGCTGCGGCGACAATGCCGGAGCCGCCCTCGGACTCGGCCTGCAGCCAGGCGAAGCATCGATCTCGATCGGAACCTCCGGCGTCGTCGCCGTCGTGAGCGATAAGCCCGTGTGGGACCCGAACGGTGTCATCACCGGCTTCATGGATGCCACCGGCAATTGGCTCCCGCTCGTCTGCACCCTGAACGGCGCGCGGATCCTCTCATCCACCGCCGAGCTCCTCGGGGTCGACTTCGCGGCCTTCGACGAGCTCGCGCTGTCCGTCGCCGACGGCGCAGGCCTGGAAATGACGCCCTATTTCGAGGGCGAACGCACCCCGAACCTGCCGGACGCGACCGCCTCACTAACCGGTATGACCCTCGCGAACTGGGATCGCGCCCATCTCGCCCACGCCGCTGTGCGGGCACTTGCCATCTTGATGGCGAATGCCGCAGCCGCTGTGAGCGAGTGCGGCGTGCGCCTCAGCAAGGTCCGACTTATCGGCGGGGGAGCGCGGTCGGCTGCCGTGCAGCGCATCCTGCCCGAAGTCCTCGGAATCGACGTCGACGTCCCCGCCCCCGCGGAGTACGTCGCACTCGGCGCTGCCAAGCAGGCCGCCAACGTACTCAAGCGCGGATAACCCCCACCGGTCACCAAAGTTCCAAAAAGAGGCAAGGAGGCCTGAAATTGGTGTTTGACTTCGAAAGTGCAACGCCCCGGTGGAACACCTGGTCTGCAAAATGGGATCTCTTAGCTGCCCCGCTAGGCCCCAAATCACTGAGTCTTTCTGTTGCGGACATGGAGTTTCAAACGTGCCCCGCTGTAAAGCGGGCAATTGAGAAGGCTGCGGAACACGGCATCTATGGCTATACGGAGGTCTTCGAGGACTTTCGGAGGGCCTGCGTGAACTGGCAGTCCTCGCGCCACCGTTGGGATGTTCAGGAAGACCGGGTCGTCTTCTATCCGCGTATCGTCCAGATGATCTCCGCGCTCTTGACATACGGCTACGAGCGTCCCCCAACCGTTGCGACTCTCATGCCGGCATATGGACCAATCCTCGAAGTTGTGGCACGTCGGGGAAGTCGCCTGCTCGAAGTCAACCTTGACGATACCGATGAGGGCTGGAAGATCCCCTTGTCAGCCATGTCGAAGGCGATGGCCAGAGCCGACATATTCCTGCTCTGTTCACCGCACAACCCCACCGGGCGGGTGTGGACGAGTAGTGAATTGAAACTGATCGCAGAAGCTGCGCTCGAGAACAGCACGCTGATCGTCAGTGACGATATCCACTCTGATTTCACCAGGTTAGGGGAGACGTATCTTCCCCTGGAAACCGTGGCCGCCGAGTTGTCGAAGCGCGGTCTTCTCATAACTTGTACGTCACCGTGCAAGACCTTTAATACAGCCGGCTTAGAGTCGGCAGCCATCATCGTATCTAGCGAGTTCCAGCGAGATCTCTTGGAGAATGCAAAACGCAATATGGGGCTTCATAATCCCAACTACTTTGCAATTCCCGCCACGGTTACCGCTTGGAATCACGGCCATGGTTGGGTCGATGCGCTGAATGAACGGATCGACGCGAACATCGCGCTAGCGATGAATCTGATCCGCGAAGGATTGCCACGAGTCCGCTGCCACCGACCTGAGGGCACTTACCTTCTATGGCTGGACTTACAGGAGTACATCACATCTCCCGCAGATCTAGACAGCTGGCAAGAACGAGCCGGTGTTGCAGTCTCTACTGGCTCGGATTTTGGATCAAGCTTCGAAGGTTATGCCCGCCTCAACGTCGCTGTTCCCCCAGATTTGCTTTGTAAAGCACTTGATCAATTTATCGAAGCAACCCCAAACTCAGGAGGAAAGCCATGACCACTCAGGCCTCGCCTGAAGAGCAACGAAAACGTAGCCGAGAGCGGAAGACTCCAACGCTGTTCCAGGCGTTTCTCCCCGTCCTAGCTTTATTGGTCTTTCTCGGGGGTGGCTACATCGCGTTCGAACTACCGGTGGAACCGCTTCTGATTGCAGCTGCGGTAGTTGCAGGGATAGTGGCGATCCGGCTCGGATACACCTGGGACGACATTATCGAGTCGATCTCTCAGAAGATCGCAAAGACAATGCCCGCAATTCTCATCCTTATCGTGGTGGGATTGCTTATCGGAACGTGGATGGCAGGCGGAACGATTCCAATGCTGATCTACTATGGGCTGAAGTTGATCTCGCCGAAATACCTCGCTCTGGTAGCGCTGGTGGTTACCGCCATCGTCTCCCTATGTACCGGGACATCGTGGGGATCCGCGGGAACGATCGGCGTGGCCTTCATGGGAGTTGCAGCCGGCATGGATGCGAATCTTGCTGTCGTTGCCGGAGCGGTCGTTGCGGGAGCTTACTTCGGCGATAAGTTGTCGCCACTTTCAGACACAACGAATATTGCTTCCCTCGCAACTGGTGTGAACCTGTTTGTGCACATCAAGCACCTCCTATGGACTACCCTTCCGGCGTTCTTAGTGTCAGCAACTGTCTACTTGTACTTCGGACTTACCAACACCGCCACGGGTCACGTTCCAGAGAAGGTTGGGCTAGTAATGGACACCCTGTCCAGCGCGTTCAACTTGACAGGTGGGTGGGTGATTCCCCTTATCCTCCCCGTTCTCCTCGTACTCCTTGGATCGGCATTCAAACTGCCAACAGTGCCAGTCATGCTCGCCTCAGGGGTAATCGCTGCTTTTAACGCTGTAGTGATCCAGGGGATTTCACTGAAAGACACGGTTGTCTCAGCTGTGAATGGCTTCAATATCGACATGGTTACAGCGCCTGGCTTCGATTCAGCCAATGTCATCGAGGATGTCACTCGGCTAGTTGATCGCGGCGGAATGAACTCCATGATGTCGACGCTCTTGATCTGCTTCTGTGCAATCTCATTCGCGGGGGTTATGTCGGTCACGCCGTCACTCAACATCTTGATTGAGAAACTACTCGGAAAGGTGAAGTCGACCTTCGGCCTCATTGCCGCGACGGTCGTTACCGGTGTGTCGACTATCGGAATCACCTCCAATGGTCAGGTGTCCCTTTTGATTCCTGGCGAGATCCTCCGTCCCGCATACGTCGAGCGAGGTTTGGATCCGAAGAACCTCTCTCGCACAATCGAGGATTCCGTGACCGTGATCGAACCCATCATGCCGTGGACCGCTGCAGGTGCCTACATGGCGGGGACGCTAGGAGTAGCAACTTTTAGTTATCTACCGTGGGCGGTTTCGAACTGGATTGCGATCGGCTTCGCACTCTTGTGGGCCGCGACGGGAATTGGCATCGCAAAGCTCTCCCCAGAGCAGCAACGCGAGCTCGAAGCAGCCAGTTAGTAGAGCGAGAGAAAGGGTCGGCTTTCCCTTTAGGTGAAGCCGACCCTTTCTGCGCTTGGGGCGAGCGAACTAGCGAGTGGCTTCCCGCTTGCGTGCTCCGCCCTTCTTGCGGCGGCGACGATGCTCCTCAAGCAAACGTCGCTCGCGGGCAAGCTTCATGGCGAACTCTTGCTGCGACTTGTGATCGATGTAGAGCGGATCGTTCGCCAGCCCCTTCACCAGCGCGACGGCGAGCGCCGCGATGATGATAAGAAACGGCGAAGCGACAATAATCGTCACCGACTGGAGATTTTCCAGCGCGTCGTTGCCACCCGAAACGAGCAGCGTCAGGCCGATCGCAGCGGTGAGGCTACCCCAAACGGCGGAGGCCCACGGGCTTGGGATGAGGCGGCCATTTTGGCTCATCGACGCCATCACCGTCGACGCGGAGTCCGCGGAGGTGATGAAGAAGGTCGCCAACAGAATCATCGCGACGACGGCGGCAATTGCGCCACCGGGGAGCTGGTAGAGCAGGTCGAAGAGCTGACGCTTGGAATCGCCGTCGCCCCAGATTGATTTGCCCGCCTGCTCGAAGTCGACGGCGGTGCCGCCAAAGATCGAGAACCAGATGGTCGTGACGGTGGCGGGCACCAGCGTCACGCCGACGATGAACTCGCGGATCGTGCGGCCGCGGGAAATGCGCGCGAGGAACATTCCGACGAAGGGGCTCCAGCTGATCCACCACGCCCAGTAGAAGATCGTCCAACCGGACAGCCATTCGCCCGCGGTGCCATCGGCGGAATCGGCGGTGCGGCCGGCCATCTCGAAGAACTGGCCGAGGTAGTTCGCGACCGAGGTCGGCAGCATGTTCAGGATGGGGATGCTCGGACCCAGGATGAACACGAAGATCGCGAGCAGGGACGCCAGGATCATGTTGACGTTCGACAGGATGCGAATGCCGCGGCCAACGCCCGACATCGCCGAGATAAGGAAGGCTAGTGTCAGCACCAGGATGATGCCGATGATCGTGCTCATCGACGCCCCAGGGATGAGGCCGGTACGATCAAGGCCAGCGCTAATCTGCAGCGCGCCGATGCCGAGGGAAGCGGCGGTACCGAAGACCGTGACGACGATCGTCAGCACATCGATCGTTGCGCCGAGCGGTCCGTCAGCGCGCTTTTCACCGATGAGCGGGATGAATGCGCGCGAAAGCAGCTGCTTGCGACCCATCCGGAATGTCGAGTAGGCGATCGCAAGTCCCACCACCGCGTAGATCGACCACGGGTGCAGCGTCCAGTGGAAGAGCGTCGTCGCAAACGAGGCGCCGACATCATGCGGTTCGTGGTTTGGCACGCCCTCGCGGTAGAACGTCAGAGGTTCCGTCGTGCCGTAGAACATCAGGCCGATGCCCATGCCCGCGGCGAACATCATCGCGATCCACGAGACGGTAGAAAACTCGGGAACGTCGGAGTCTCTGCCGAGTCGGATGCGGCCAAATTTCGACGCCGCGATCCAAATGATGAACGCGACTATGCCGGTGCCGAACAGGACGAAGGCCCACCCGAAGTCCTGCACCACGAAGGTGATGGCAGAGGCCGCGAAGTTCGCGAAGTTATCCGACGCGAGCAGGCCCCACAGGACCACTCCGACGACGAAAACCAGCGCGGGGATGATGACTCGCAGATCGAGTTCGCCCTGGTGGTACTCCGCCTTGTGGCGAAGGTCGTCGCCCGAGTCCACGTGCGTGAGCTCTTCGTGCGTCGCGATTAACTCGGCGAGAGTTTGCGTCGCGGTTGGCGGAACATCAGCTTGAGGGGAATGTTGATCGTTGGTGTTCACTCATTCGACTATGGCACTCCTGAATGTCACGTCAACCGCATCGAACGAGCCGGTGGGCTTGCATGTGGCACGTCTTGAGCCGATTTTTCTCCTCGGCGAGCCACCGCCTGCGATCGGCGGTATCCGCGATGATCATGCGGCACAGAGCAATCCTCCGATTTTTGTCGACGTCCGTCGGAAAGAGGCGTAACCGGACGTCGTCGCCGGTGATCAAACTGTGCCAAAATCACATATTCCTTCACCGCTGTAGGAAGATGGGCACATGAGTGACGTCGTTGATCTAGGACCTGCAGCACCCCAATTCCCGACCGCTCCCGCCGTCGCGGAAGCGATCCTCAAGGCCGCGCATGCGTCGTCGTTTCGATACGCCCGGCCGGGCGCCCACTACGTCGAGGCCGCCGCCGCGTGGCAACGGGACCGGCATGGCTGGAATGTCGACGCCGCCGACGCGCTCTTTATCCCGAAGACGACACACCTCATGACGGCGCTCATCAATGCCGGCCCGACGTTCTACGAGCTCGCCGGCGGCTCCGAGGATCGATCGCCGATGTCGGCCGCGGCGGCTATGGAGATGGGAGCGCCGCGCGAGGTGGTGTTGGGCCTTGCCCAGCAGGAAGCGGACTCCCGCGTCGAAGCGACGGCCGACAACGGCGTGGAGCGCGCGCCCGTCATCGTGGCGCTCAGCCCCACCTATGGGCGGGTAGCGCAGATGCTGCAGCGTTCCGGCGCCGAGCTCAGGCTCGTGCGGATGGAAGACTTCGGCGGCCGCCTGCGAATCAACTGGCCCGCGCTCGAAAACGCGATGATCGGCGCCGACTACCTCTGGTGGATCAACCCGCACAACCCCACCGGGCGGATCTTCAGCGAAGACGAACTAAAGAAGGTTGGCTACCTCGCCGAGATCTACCGCGTCACCGTCATCAGCGACGATATCCACGCCGATTTCGCGAGGGCCGAACGCCCCTATATCCCGATGGCGAAGGCCTGCCCGTTCCTCTTCGAAGCAGGCCGACTCATCCACACCACCTCGCCAACGATCACCTTTGCGATGTCCGGCATCGAAGCCGCCGTCGTCTTCGCGCGCGGCAAGGCTCGTGAAAACATCGAAGCCGCAAAGTCGCGCCTCAGTTTGTCGACGGCGAGCTACTTCGCGCAGCCCGCAGCGATCGCCGCGTGGCGCGATGGCGGCGCATACGTCGACCAGATCGCCGCGACCGTCGCCCAAAACCAGCGGGACGTCGCCGCCTATCTGCGCGAGCACCTGTCGGCCACCGAGGTAGCCGACGCCGACGGTTCGATGCTGCTGTGGTTCAACGCGGGCCCGTACCTCGAGCCCGACGCAGATCTCTCGGCGCGCTGCGCGGCAGCCGGTGTCAGCGTGACGCCCGGTGGCCAGTTCGGCGAAACCTGGCAGAGCTGGATCCGATTGAGCCTGGCACTGCCGCACGAGGACGCCATGGAAGGCGCGAAGCGACTCGTCCTTGCGCTCACGAATCGCGCAGTGTGAGTCGACTTATCTAGCCCTTACGCCTGTGGAAACCAGGATGCACGACGTAGGAACGAGCTCTGTTTCGAAGCGTTGCAATAGGTTAAGGTTGATTGCTACGGAGTCAAATACTGGATAGTGGGCGCTTCACACCAGTCAAGTAACGAGCGCTCACCGAGTGAGTGGATGACGAGTTAGCTGTGGAACTATCCGAGCAACGGCCAGGGGATTGCCTGCGCCCCTACCTTCCTGTGGCACCGAGGTCAGCGTGAGAGTCGACAGCATTCGCTCCTACCGGATCGTTCTCCTTAGCGTCACGATCATTGACACGCTAGCTGTCATCCTTGCGGCCACCCTCGCCTGGAACCTGCCGGGCACCATTCCGTTCTTTCCTCCGGTGCCGTTCATCCCCTCCGCGGTGACGATTTTCGTCATCGCCGAATACATCGTCTTGCTAGCCGTGCTGAAATTCGTCGGGGGCTATGACCTCAGGGACATAGGAGCCGGCAGCGCGGAATACCGCGCGGTCATTACCGCCCAGGCGCTGGCCTTCGGCGGCTGGGGCATCATCGCCTACCTGTGGGATATCCCGCTCTCGCGAACCTACTTCCTCGTGCTCCTGGTCGTCCAGACGATCTTCTTGCTGCTCGGGCGCTTCATCTTTCGTCGCATCCTGCACCACTTCCGTGACGAGGGGCATTTCATGCGTCGCGCCCTCATCGCCGGCTCCCCGACGCGAACGAGGGCGATTGCAGAGGCGCTCGCGGGCCGCACCTGGCTCGGCCTGCTTCCCGTCGCATCCTTCCTATCCGCCGATTACCTGCCCACCACCGACAACGTCTCGAAGGAGCCCGTCTTTCAAGACCTAGCGCGCGCGGTCAAGGAGTCTGACGTCGAGGTCCTCGTCATCGCGGACGGCTTCTTGAAAGACTCCGCCGAGTTTTCCTCCATCTCCTGGGCCCTGGAATCGCTGCACGTCTCGCTCATCGTGATGCCGGCAGTCAGCAATATCGCGCAAGACCGAATCCACTCGCGCCCGGTCGCCGGACTGCCCTTCATGTGGGTGGAGCAACCTCGATCCGCCAAGGCCCTGTCGTGGGTTAAACGCCTCTTCGACCTCGTCGGCGCTGGACTCGGCACGCTGCTCATTTCGCCGTTCCTCTTGATTGTTGCCTTCCTCATCAAGGTCCACGACGGCGGGCCGGTAATCTTCTCCCAGACCCGCATTGGCGTCGACGGCGAGCCCTTCAAGCTGTTGAAATTCCGCTCGATGGTAGAAAACGCCGAGGAGCTTCGCGCCGAGCTCGTCGCAGAACATGGCGGCGAAGGCCTGTTCAAGATGGCGAAGGACCCCCGCGTCACGCCCATTGGGCGCTTCATCCGCCGCCACTCTATCGATGAGCTGCCGCAGCTCTTTAACGTCCTGCGAGGGGAGATGTCCTTGGTGGGGCCACGGCCGGCACTGCCGGAGGAAGTAGACACCTACTCCGAAAAGGCGTACCTGCGGCTACGTGTCCGGCCGGGCATGACCGGTCTTTGGCAGGTCTCGGGCCGCAGCGATTTGGACTGGGATGAAACCGTTCGCCTCGACCTGTACTACGTGGACAACTGGTCGATGCTCCGCGACATCATGATTTGCCTACGCACCATCGGGATCGTCGTCGGCGGACGGGGAGCCTACTAGGTCCGTCAGCTTTCCGACGAGCTCGTCGAGCAGTGGTGTGAGCTCATCGACCATCGCGCGGTAGGCGGGCATTCCTCGGCCGTAGGGGTCGGGGATATTGAGCGCGCCGGCATCGTGCTGGCGGTGTCGTCTACGCCAGCGGTCAGCTTGGCGCGCCAGGTCGCGCACATTCTGCGCATCCTTGATGTGGCGGATGGAGGAAAGAAACTCGATCAGCGTAAAGGTTCGAGCGTGCACGGCCGGAACCTCAGTGACGATCTGATCAGCGTGACGGGTCGTTGCCGTCAAGACGACGTCCGAGGCGATTACCGCTGGTTCGTTCACGAGAGTGGGGCGGTGCTCCGTCAACGCGCCCTGGATGGGCCCCGGAGCCAGTTCGAGGATCTCCTCAGGCACCACTAGCTGCTGGTTCACTCCCATCCCGAGACTGGCGACCTCCAGATGGTGGAGCTGTCGATCAGCGAGAGCGCGGGCGACGTAGTGGTGTGCGAATGCGGAACGGCAGATATTGCCAGTGCACACGAACAGGATTCTTCCGCCCGAGGTCACTGCCGAGTCTTCGGCCGCGAAGCGAGCCGGCATTCGGAATCCTCTAGTCATGCTCGCCGCTCCTGCTCTCTCGAATCGACGTCTAGCCTGGCACGATCGAGTCTGCCAGACTCGCTCGATCAAAAGTGTGGGCTAAACATCATTTGTCTAAGTTAGAGCGCGTCTGCAGTCTTGACTAGGGCCCGCTCCCTGCGGGCCGAGCCTGAAAATCCCCTCTGTTTCTCGCTTGAAGGACTGCCATGACTCAGCCGACTGCGTCTTCTGCTACGCCTACGCGCCGCCACGTTGTTAAAGGTGCGATGTGGGCCGTGCCCGCGATCGCTGTCGCTTCACAGGTGCCCGCCTTCGCAGCCTCCCCCCTGGTTCAGTTGACGCTCACCGCGAAGTGCCGCTACACGAATAACAGCTCGGGCAAGAAGGGCTCGGTCACGCTTTCTGCAACTTACGAGAACAAGACGAACCAGGAGATCACGGTGACTCCCCAGCAGGGGACTCTCATTGCTGGCGGGACCACCAGGACAGGAGGCTTTACCTACGCGGGCAGCCCTGGCGGTGTCACGATTCCGGCCGGCCCGAATCGGGAGTTCGGGTATGGGATGGGCGACAAATTTTGTCGTCATCACCCCCGTGATCGGACGTCACAGGAGGACTCAACATGTCAATTCAGCGTTCTCAGGCCGGAGTGTCGCGCCGCACGGTGATCGCAGGTGCCGCGTGGGCCGTACCCGCAATTGCCGTCGTGTCCAATGCACCAGCGTTCGCCGCGTCGCCGATCGTAGAGCCCGAGCTTATTCCGGGGACCCTCTGCAAGTACCCGGGTGCTAGTGCTGGAAACGACCTCAAGCACGCCTACCGGTTCCGCGCGAACTTTACGAACAAGTCAACGCACACCGTCAACGTCGAGCCTCTTCCCGGCGCAAGTAGCATTACCTTTGACGGCGACGCGGCGCGGGTGGGGCGCCTCCGGTTCTTCGAGTCGGACCCGCTCACGGGTGGGGAACTCGGTTCCTTCACACTGGAAGGCGGCGAGACTAAGCCGTTCTACCTGGTGTTGGACAACTACGGCAATAGCCAGGATGCCAGCGGTACCATCACGATCGCCTTCAAGGTCACTGATAACGTCACCGGTGAGCCGATGACTCAGGTCTTCACGGTTCGGTTCCCCAAGGGCATCATCGGCTGCGACAAGCTCTAGCCACATACTTTTTTGGGGGCGATGCGCCAGTTGGCACATCGCCCCCAAAAGCGTGCTTTCATTCGCTAGTTGCGGTGGCGTACCGTCTTGCGTGCGCGTCGGCCGCTGCGCTTGTTGCTGTCGCGAGACCCGCGCGGCGCGGACTGGTAGGGAGCATAAGACTGGTCCGAGGCGCCATAACCGCCCCCGTAGTAGCTGCTTCCAACGCCCTTGGCGGGAACGCGGTTCAGCACGACACCGAGAACAGTGGCGTTGACGTTTGCCAGCATGTCCCGTGCGACCTCGACGTGATCCCGGCGAGTCTTGCCATGGCGAACGACGAGCACCGTCCCATCGACCGAAGTCGACAGCAAGGTCGAGTCCGTCACGGGCAACACCGGGGGAGCGTCAATGAGGACGGTGCAGTGGCGTGACAGTTCCTCAAGCAGCAGCCTCATACGTTCGGAACCCAGCAGCTCCGATGGGTTAGGAGGCGTGCGGCCCGCGGGAAGGATGAGCAGGCCATAGGGCCCTACTTCCTGGATAGCGTCATCAAGTTCGACCTGACCGGCCAGGACCTCCGAGAGGCCAACCCGCCCTTCAATATTGAACAGTGAGGCCTGGCGAGGGCGGCGAAGATCCGCGTCAACGAGAATCACGCGGTCGCCCGAGGCCGCTAGGGCTGTGGCAAGCGCTGCAATGACCGTGGATTTTCCTTCGCCAGGATCGGCGCTCGTGATGGAAATGGTCTTCGGCGGGTTGTCGATACTCACGAACTTCAAGTTCGTGCGTAGCTGGCGGACGGCCTCCGATGCGCGGGGCGCAAGATGATCGACACCCTCGCCCGTCAGAGAGAACGTCTCATCGCTGGGTAGCGCACCCAGGATTCCGGCTCCGGCAGCGACGCGGGCGTCGGTTGTGGTGCGGATGTTGACGTCGAACAAGCGACGCAAGAAGGCGACCGCAAGAGCGAGCGCCAATCCAATCGCGGCGCCGTAGGCAACGTTGAGTGGAATGTTCGGGCTCGACGGGGTAGTGGGGACAACGGCGTCCTCCAGAGCCTCGACACGAACCGCCGACTGGCTGCCTTCAATGCGGTTAGCGACCTCCGCAGTGGCCAGCAGCGCCGTGTTGGCAAGCTTTGCCGCAGCTTCTGGGTCACTGGAGCTCGCCGAAACCACGATGAGGTTGGACCCGGTGGCAACCTCCGCCGAGAGGCTGCCGGCGGGGGCATCGCCATCATTCATCTGCGAGATCTGCTCTTGGACCGCGCGGCTGTTAATCAGTGGCAGGTAGGCGTTGGCGCGCTCTTGCGCGAGGCTACTACCCGAGAGCACCGATCCCCCGGCCGAGTCGTTGACGACGACGAACCCGGTCGACTTCGAGGTGTAGACCTTGGGCTGGAGCATGGAGTAGCCATACCCGGCGGCAGCGCCGAGGAGAACGCCCAGCAGCAAAATCACAATGTTTGCTTTGAGCATGCGGAAGAAGTCAACGACGGTCATGCCTTGTCCAACTTTCGGTGTGCTGCCGTGAGGCTGCCTAACAATAAATTCACGGGTATTGCTACTGAGTAACTCTAGTTTGTTCTCGTGCCGTTTCGGATCCAGATGCCACGGTGAGACCAACCTCTACTTTCCGCAACATTAGGGCACATTGGCAAGAATTCCGTGGTGTACAAAATTCTGTAATACGGACGAGACAATTGCGGCCGCATCATCGTGTGCTCCATGTTCAGCCACGACGCGCGCCAGAACATCGTCAACAGTTGCGGGCTCAGCCGTAGCGTTCCAGATTGTTGTTCCGATTCCGGCCAAGACGAAGAACTCGCTGTGAATGAGGATCGCGAGAGCATCATCAAGCTGCACAGCGTCCAGCGGAGCGCGGCGTTGGAACCTCGACCCTGAGGGAGCGTCTAGGGGTGCCCCAGAGGTGTCGGAGGGGGACCAGGTGAACGCCGGAGCGCGATCCTGCCGCTCCTCCTTGAGCCAATCGGTCAGCAGTGCTGGGAGGGTGTCAGCTTCGGCGTACCGAATAACTAACGGGCCGGCAGAATCGGCCAGATAGCGGCAGAGCAGCTGCAATGGTGTCGGTAGGAGATAGAGCGAAGAGATCTGCGAGATGAGGAGTTCCAGCGCCAGCGGCACATCGATGGGTTCGATGGTTGGCGCGAATGACTCGGCGGGATCGCGTTCGCGGTCCAAAATGAAAAGCTGGCGAAGACGCAGAGTTTGTGGGGGATGAAGCAGTTCCAGATCGTCCGGACCTACGAGGTCCTTGCGACTGCCAGAGCCTGGCACGATCACCTGCAACGGCTTCGGGTAGGGAGAGACCTCTCCCGACTCGGGATCAACGGCGATCATTTCATCGCTGACGTAGCCAAAGTGCTTCGACAGTACCGCTGAGGCGGTGGTTTTGCCCGTGCCAGGCCCGGCACACAAGACTAGGACGTCGCCTTCCTTGGTGGCCACACCGGCGGCGTGGAATAGCAAGTATTCACCGACACCAACGCGCAGCACCTCGGTTGTGATGGCGGTAGCTACTCGGTCGCCCAGATTCTGCCATGCGGATTCAGGAGAATCCGATGAAAAGCCGTGCGAGCAGTCGATGGTAATGGCGTCACGATCCACGGATTCGGTTGGAACACAGCGCTGCCAGGCCGAGTGGAGGTGGGCGCGACGTGCGTCGTCAGAATCGGGGGGCAAGGTTACGGAAAAATCTCGACCGATGACTCGAATATTGAGCTGGTTATGCGTGGAGGTCGAGTGAGCCAATGGAACGCCTTAGGTGGTACGGGCCAAGTGGAATGGGCGCGTGCTGAGCTACGATCATTATAGCCGAACCGCTTGTGATTCCGGCGGGAGGAGGTGTGAGCGGTCAACATGATAACTGGACCCGATACAGCCATGTCGCGCACGGTCAATGCCGAGGTTGTCGACCATGACAATCCGCTCATGCGGGGTAACCCGACGCTCCTGCTGCAAGCCGTGTTGGGGTTCATCCTCGTCATGCAGGGAGTCATCGTTAAGGTCGGCGGACAGATCCTTCCGCTATCTGAGGCAGCCGCCGTCGCCCTATGTATTCTCGCGATCACCCAACGCCCGCAGCGCCAGCTTTCACGTTTTGGTGTCTTGGGGATCCTCGCCGTGGCGCTGATTGCCTTCCTCATTGGCGTCAGCCTCATCAACGACGTGGATTGGATGCGACGCGCTGGCAGAATCGCGATCCTCATGACACTTATTGGGTCCTTTGGCAGCGGTCGATTGCAGCTCAACGCCGTGCTGCAGGGTGTGAACGTAGCACTTGGATTGAACATTGTGTTGTTCTACCTTGGATTTCTGCCGGATACCTACGGTGGTGTGCTCACGGGCTTTCTCGGGGATAAGAACGTTGCAGGCCTCTACTACGCCGTCGTGCCGCTGTTGCTGAGTGCCACCATCAAACGCCGGGACGTCAAGACGCTTCTGATCGCCTTCGCTCTGCTTGGCACAGTCCTCACGGGATCTCGCGCCACTATGGCGGCGCTCGGTTGCGCCATCATTTGGTTGCTTATCACCTCTAAGCGTGGGATCGCCTTTCGAGCCGCGCTGCTCGGGGCCATGATCTATGGCGTTCACTATCTGGAAACAAACTTTCCGCGCGCGATCTTCTTTGAAGATCGGCTCGGATCGGATCATTTGCGGAGCCAGATCGACGCCGCATCGTGGGTCAAGGTGACGCAGACTCCCTGGTACGGCAAGGGCCTGAACGAGGCTTACGTGTTCGTGGATACGAACCGGTGGTGGTACCACAATTCCTACTTTGCGGCGTGGACGGAAGGTGGCTGGGTCTTCGCGGGAGTCGTCGTCGCGGCCGTCGTCCTGTTGGGATTGAGGCCATTCAGTAATTTGGTGCGGACGCCTTCGCGTATCGCTGTGGAGGCGAGCACTATCGTCTTGCTGGTTTGCGCCTCGAAACTCGGCGAGGTTTTTATCTCCATCCCATCGATGCTGTTGCTGTCTGCGGGATTCATGCTCACGGCAGAGGAGTTAGAGCGGCACCGGCAATTGAAATACGAAGCGCGCGTCGCTCGGTTGGAAGAGCTGAGTGGGCGCCGTCCACGCTCAGAGATCAGTCTCTGAGGCCGCACGCATGCACTATCCTCATGACGAATGAGCAGACACGACGAACGTAGCGAGAGGGGGACCCTGATGGACAGCCAAGGCAAAGGCCGTTTCCGCACTGAGCTGTCGCATACCGACGAGCGAGAGAATCCGCTCCTGACGCAGCGATCGCCCTCACTACTTCAGGTCTGCTTGGGCTTCTTGCTGGTGATGCAAGGCGTGCCGATCCCGGCGGGCGGCGGAAGTGTCCCGCTGTCTGAACTGGCGGCACTCGCATTCCTCACGCTTGCATTGTTCCGGCGCCCCGAACGTCAGCTCTCGAGATTTGGTGTTGTTGGCGTGCTCGCGGTGGCACTCATCCTCTACCTCATCGGCGTAACGATCATCAATGACGGTGATTGGCTGCGGCGGGCTTTCCGCATTGCCATGCTGTTGGGACTCATTGGGGTATTCGCTAGTGGGCGCGTAGATATTAGGGCTGCACTGCGAGGGGCAGTCGCTGCGCTCGCGATCAATATCCCGCTGTTCTATCTGGGGCTGTTGCCGGACACCTATGGTGGCGTCTTAACCGGGTTTATCGGGGACAAGAATGTTGCCGGGTTGTACTACGCCGTTGTGCCGTTGTTGCTCTCGGCGACGTGCTCGAGCAACAAGTACAAGGTGGCCCTTTTAGTCTTCGGTGCCGCGGGAACGGTCCTGACTGATTCCCGCACGAGCATGGCAGCCCTCGCGTGCGCGATTATCTGGGTCGTGGCCTCGCCGAAACTAGGCATGTTCTTTCGAATGGTTCTTTTCGGCGGCTTCATCATCGCCATTCAGTACATCGAAGAGAATTTCGCCCGCGCCCTGGTATACGCCGAGCGTGTCGGGTCGGACCGGTTGCGTGAACAGATCGATCGGCAGTCATGGGAAAAGGTCGGCGATACCCCGTGGTACGGCAGTGGACTCAATCAGGCCTTTGTCATCATTGAGGACCGCCATTGGTGGTTCCATAACTCTTACTGGGGGTTATGGGTTGAAGGTGGCGCAATTTTCTGTGTGGTTGTCGTCCTGGCATACATCATCTTGGGATTGCGGCCGTTTAGCACGGTTTTTCGGTCACGTTCTCGCATTGCAGTCGAAGGCGCTGCAATTGTCTTGCTGGTGTGTGCTTCCCGCTTGGGAGAGACCTTCATTACCGTGCCGGGAGCGCTTCTCTTGGCCTGCGGGCTGATGCTCACCGCAGAAGAAATGAGGCTCCGAGACCAACGTGCCTACCAACTCAAAGTCGAACGGGTCCAAGAACTTAACCCGGGAATGCGGTTGTGACAGGCACCCAGCGTCGTCGATTGGGTCGCGGACTGCTTGCCGCATACCTCGCTTGTGCAGCTTTCATCTTCTTCTGGCCCTACGGCAGCGTTATCCACCGCCTCAACCTCGATCTATGGCTGGCACTAAGAAAGGTAGGGCTGCCCCGCTGGATCACACCAGACCACACCGAGCAGATCTTCAACTTCCTCGCCTTCGCGATTCCAGTGGTCATCGCGCTCGCGGTGTTCCCCGGACTTCGTGTCTGGCACGTTGTGGTGGCAGGTGTCGTTGCCAGCATGACCATTGAACTCGTCCAGGGTTATCTGCTAGATGCGAGAAACATGGACTGGCTGGATTTCGCCGCGAACTCGCTCGGAGTGGTGGCGGGGGCTGCAGCCGCGGTCTTCCTGCGGCGAGCGGAGACGAGCCAACGAGTGCCGAAAGGTCAGCACGATCAAGACGAGTTAGTATAGTTGCTAGACTTTCATGTATCACTTGTCGGCCGAGATGTGGGAAGTTTATGAGCGAGCATCGCGCTGTCAGCGTTGTGATCCCGCACTATGGAGATCCAAGCGATACCGTCTCCCTCGTTGGGCAGTTGATGGCGGAGGAGTCGTCCACCATCGCGCGTATCATCGTTGCCGATGACCACTCGCCGATTCCGTTCCCGGCAGAAGAATTCACAGATCCTCGGCTCGTGGTTTCGCGCAAGGCGCACAATGGCGGGTTTGGCTCCGCCGTCAATCATGGACTGTCATTCGTGGAGACACCGTGGGCGCTGATCTTGAATTCCGACGCGCAGATGTCGTCAAACCAAATCGAGACCCTCGTGGATTCGGCGAATTCTTGGGCCCCCGCGGTGGTGTCACCTAAGGTCGTGGGATTCGATGGGGAACCTCAATGGACAGCGCGGCTGTTTCCGACCGTCTTTCACCAGGTCGTCGAGTGGCTGACGCCGCTCGCTCGTTTCCGCCATAAGCCGCGGCTTCACAGGTGGGTGGGGCATGACACGGGCGCGGAGAGTGCGAGTGTCGCGACGCCCACGGAGTGGGTTTTCGGCGCTGTCATGCTTTTGCCCGTGGAAGCCGTCCGACGTGCCGGGGGCTTCGACGAGAGCTACTTCATGAACGCGGAAGAAGTCGACCTCCAGCGACGCTTGCGCGATTCGTCAATCCCATCGGTCATAATCCCGACCGTCGAAGTCTTGCATAAAGGAGGAGGCTCCTCGGACTCCCAGCTTCGGCGAACCTGGCTGGTCCAAGCACGCGATCATTACGCGAAAAAGTGGGGGCATCCGCGGCTCCTTCGCGGAGGGCTTTACCTCGCGTCTGCGGTGAATTTCGGTGTGAATGCAGTTCGGGAAGCCTTCGGACGAGATGTATCAGCGACCACAGTGTTCAACTATGAGCGTCGGCTTGTTCGAAACAGCGGGGTGAAATCGTGACGGCGGAACACATTCTTCTGGTGACCCCAGCATTCCACGGGTATTACCGGTCGATTGCGGATGGATTTAGACAGCTCGACTACACCGTCACGTCCTACTGCTACGACCTGTACTCCTCTGCCACGAGCAAGCTACGAAACAAGATCATGCTCGAGCTGCCGCAGCGCGTTGGCATCTCCACCCACGATGTTCGAAGTAGGTGGGACACGCAGCGGGCGGTCGAGGCCCTACGGTCAGTGCGTCCGGACCGGGTTCTGGTGATTAAGGGCGACTCGTTGGGGGAGCAGTTCTGGTCCGAGCTGGATTCTATGGGTGTACCGGTGACGCTCTGGTTGTACGACGACCTTGAACGTCATCGGTACTCCTTCGATTCCTTGTCACGCCTGCAGCCCGTCCTCACATACGCGCGCAGTGAGGCAGAAAGACTGAAGGAAGCGGGCATCGATGCTCGCTACGTCCCCAATGCGTTCGACCCGTCGCTAGTGCAGTTGCCAACCAGCTGGCGTAATGAGCTCGTCTTCGTCGGGGCTAAGTACCCGAATCGGACCGAGATCTTGGAACGGCTTGTCAGGGACGGGTTCCCGGTGAGGGCCTACGGCCGGCAATGGAGTCGTCACCCCTATGACCGGCTGCGAACCTGGGAGCTCCGGCGGCCAAATATCCCTGGGGAGCGAGACATTCCACTCGCCGAGGCATATCGGATCCAGGGTGAAGGTGCTGGTGCGATCAATATTCATGGGCTGCAGGCGGGACTTTCGATGCGGACATTCGAGATCCCCGGAATGGGAGGCGTCCAATTCATTGACCGCCCAGACGTTGCAGAGTTCTACGACCCAGGTACCGAGGTTCTTGTCTACGACAGCTACGACGAGCTCCGGGAACTGGCGCAGCGAGCGCTTACCGACGTCGACTGGACGCGCTCTATTAGACAACGTGCGCGAGAGCGGTCGTTAGCTCACCACACCTTCCGGCATCGCGCTGAACTCGTCGCAGGTATGTGGCGCCATGGATGACCAATTATGGTTTGCTCGGGATCTCGAGCAGTGGCAGCGTTGGCAGAAGCGACAAGGGCCCGCTCTGCGACGTGTTGTCCGGTGGGCGAAGGATCGACGCGGACGTGACCAATCGCCCGAGCAGTTCGAACTGATCGGAGATCCCGAGCAGGCCGCTGCCCTCGTGGCCGTTGATTCGCTAGGCCCAACGCAAACCGCGGCGCTGCTTGCGCCCGCGAAACTCCTCTACGATGAGCTCCCCATCGCTATCATTGGTCCCGCCGGAACAGCTCGCTCCTTCGGATCAGATTCTCGAAGGACGATCACCGCCGAAGACCTGCGGGCTGCGTCCTGGTCGTCGCTGCGTCACGTGCTGGGTGTTGGCCATTATCTGCCATTGGGTGCTCTGGGGTATGAGATATCTCGGCGACATAGCATCGCCTTCGTCGTCGTCCAGCACGGTCTCCTGGCACCCCAAGTTCCGCCGCTACCCGCTGACGCCACCCTGCTTGCCTTCTCTGCAGCAGATGGCGATTACTGGAAGTCCGGGCGTGACGATATTGCTGTGCGAACCGTGGGCTCACAGCTGCTTTGGGAAGCATCGAAGCATCGCGCTGTGCCACTCGACGGACCCGGGGTATTCCTCGGTCAGCTGCATGGAGCGGAGCTCCCACGCGCAGACTTCGCGAAAGCTGCCACGATGTACTGCCAGTCAACGGGAGCCCACTATCGCCCTCATCCATCAGAAACAGATCTGCTGTCCCGGCGGACGCACGCTCGCTGGCGTCGTAACGGGATCCAGTTCGATCTTGAACGGCGACCCCTTGCACAGGCTCTCGGTCCCATCGCATCCGTGTTTTCCACGGGCGTGCTGGAAGCCGCAGCGAGCGGGAAACCGAGTTGGGTGGTGCATCCTGACCCACCGCGGTGGCTACGCTCGATGTGGGAGCGCTACGCGATGGCTCCCTGGCAGCCGCATGGTGATCGCGAGCCCACCCCAGCGTTTTCGTTGCCATCCCAAGAACCAGCAGCAGCGATAGCCTCACTCATTACAAAGGGAGATCTCTCAGCGACATGAACGTGTTGTGTGTCATCCCGGTCCGAAGCGGATCCAAGGGCGTGCCAGGAAAGAACATCAAGGACCTTGGCGGCCGCCCCCTCGTGGCATGGACCATCGGCCAAGCGCTGGCGGCGAAGGCGGATATCGACGTCGTTGTCTCGACGGATTCACCAGAAATAGCCGAGATCGCGGAGCGTGCGGGCGCCAACGTACCCTTCCTACGGCCGCTTGAACTCGCCCAAGATACGACCCCCACCGAACCGGTCGTAGAACATGCGTTGAACTTCCGTCGTGCCGAAGGACGGACGTACGACGCCGTGATGCTCCTGCAAGCAACGAGTCCGCTCCGGCAACCCGACACGATCGATCGTGCAATCGAGCAGTTCGAAACCACGGGCGTCGATTCGCTCGTCGGGGTCGTTCCCATCGCCCCGTTCATCTGGCGGTTTGGCCCCGATGAAGGCGCACCCCCGGCGGCTGACTACGATGTCGAGCACCGCAAACGGCGCCAAGATATGACGTTAACTGACTTGCGATTTCGGGAAAACGGTTCGCTGTACGTTACGCGGCCGGAAATCTACGATCGGTTGCACAATCGTATAGGTGGCACGATCGGGCTGTTCGTCTTGAGCGAGCTGGAGGGCGTCGATATTGATACCGATATCGACTTCCGGTTGGCCGAACTCCAAATGGATGACTATTCACAATCGATCGGTGGATGGGGAGCATAGCGCATGATCATCGATAGAAACCTCACGCCATATATGGTCTTTTCCGAAGACCCCATCATTGTCGCGTTGCGCAAAATGACGGCAAACAAAGAGCGCATTGTCTTTGTCGTCGACGCGAGCGGGGTCCTGCTCGGCGTCCTCACCGACGGGGACTTCCGGCGCTGGGTGATCAACGCGCCAGACATCGACTTCGATGTCCCGGTACTGGACGTTGCGAACCGGAACCCTGCCACGTCTCGCATCGGAGTGGACGAGAAAACGATGCGAGAGGCATTGCCCAACGGCGCAATGCACCTGCCATTGCTGGATGATCGCGGACACGTCATGGCGATCGCTATCGATCGCTCCGACGAACTGCGTATTGGTGAGCGGCGCATCGGTCCGGGCTTCCCGGCATACGTCATTGCTGAGATCGGAAATAACCATAATGGCGATGTTGATCTCGCAAAGCGTCTAGTTGACTTGGCCGCTGATGCCGGCGCCGACGCCGTAAAGTTCCAGCTGCGCGATATGGACTCGCTGTATCGACAGTCAGGTGGCGCAACCGAGGGCGAAGACTTAGCGGCTCAATACACACTCGACTTGCTAAGAAAGTTCTCGTTGCCCGCTGAGGAGCTATTCGCAGTCTTCGATCATTGCCGGGATAGGGGTATCGAAGTTTTCTGCACGCCGTGGGATCACACGTCAGTCGAAGATCTAGCGGCCTATGGCGTCCCCGCCTTCAAAATTGCCTCCGCTGACCTAACGAATCACGAACTACTCGAAGATGTGGGCTCCCGCTCGATACCCACGATCGTGTCAACCGGCATGAGTTCCGAAACCGAGATCCGGGAGAGTGTCGAGATCCTCAAGAATCTCGGCACCCCCTTCGCGCTGCTCCACTGCCAGTCGATGTACCCAGCGCCCTTCAAGGACGTCAACCTCGCCTACATGGACAAGCTGGCCGAGATTGGTGAATGTCCCGTCGGCTACTCCGGCCATGAACGTGGCATCCATGTCCCGATCGCCGCCGTTGCTCGGGGCGCATCGATCATCGAAAAGCACTTCACCATCGATAAGACGATGGAAGGCAATGACCACCAGGTCTCCCTCCTGCCCGAAGAGTTCAAACAGATGGTTCGACAGATCCGGGAAGTTGAAGACGCGATCGGCAAACGCGACACCCGTGAAGTCACCCATGGGGAGAAGATCAACCGCATCAATCTAGCGAAATCGCTCGTCGCGGCTCGGCCGATCACCACCGGGCAGCAGATCTCAGCCGAAGATGTGACGATCAAGAGCCCAGGTCGCGGCCTTCAGCCCAACCGCCTGGCCGACCTCGTGGGGCGCCGAGCACACCGGGACCTACAAGCGGGAGACTTCTTTTTCGCCGGCGATCTAGACGATGCGATGCCGACCGGGCGCGACTTCACCTTTCGGCGGCCGTGGGGACTGCCCGTGCGGTACCACGACGCGTTGCAGCTCCTGCAGCACAGTTCGCCAGACTTCCTGGAGTTCCACTTCTCCTACAAGGATCTCGACATCGATCCTGGGGACGTCTTCGACAAGCCGCTCGACATCGGATTCACCACCCACCTTCCCGACCTCTTCGCCGGTGACTTTCTCGTCGACCTCGCCTCGAGGGACGAGGCTCACTGGCGGCGCTCGATTGATGAAGTGCAACGAACGATCGATGTCACGCGCGAGCTGAAGAAGTACTTCCCGAAGGAAGAGCGTCCCATCATGGTGGTCACGATGGGTGGCTTCACAATGGACGGACACATCCCGCCCAGTGAGCGGATCGGGAAATACGACCGCATCACTGAGGCCGTGGGACACCTCGACACCGAGGGCATCAGGATGCTGGCTCAGACATTGCCACCCTATCCGTGGCTCCTTGGCGGCCAGCAGTACCACAACCTCTTCATGGATCCAGACGACACGATTCGCTTCTGCGAAGACTCTGGAGTGCGACTCTGCCTCGACATTTCACACTCGAAGCTCTCAGCAAACTGGTTAGGGATTCCGTTTTCCGAAATGGTCGAAAAGCTCGCGCCGTACTCAGATCACCTTCACATCGTCGACGCCTCCGGGGTCGACGGTGAAGGTGACCAGGTAGGGGAAGGCGAAGTGGATTGGCCCGTCCTGGCTGAACAGCTCGATCGATTGGCTCCCGATGCCCCGTTCATTCCGGAAATCTGGCAAGGGCACGTCAATAACGGCGAAGGATTCTGGGTCGCCCTCGACCGTCTCGAAGAGTGGTTTTGATTCCATGACCGACGTGCCGCAGCTTGCCTTATGGGTGGTCCCCGTAGCCGATCTCGGGGGCGTAGCTCGTCATGTCTTGGATGTGGTGGCGCAAGGGATTCCGGGCTTTAGGATCATAGTCCTCTCTCCGCCCGGAGACTTACCGGCAAGGATCCGAGCTTCGGGTGGTGCGGTGGTCGAGGGAGACTTCGGTCCCGAAGCAGGACTGTGGCACTCCAGGCGTACCCTCGCCCGGGTGGTCGAGTTATTGCGCCCTGCCGTCATTCACACGCACTTGGCCTACGCGGATATCGTGGCAGCCACCTTGACCCAAACTTTCGGCGCCATCACAGCAACAACAGAGCATGGAATCGCCGCCGACGACACGCTCTACGCATCGTCGAGAAACGCCGCACGGGTCAAGCAGAGCGTGCACCGCTATCGACTGAAGCGGACCGATCATGCGATCGCGGTGTCCCAATCGACTGCCCAACTCATGAAAGAAAAATGGGGCGCTGGTGATGTCACTGTCATCGCGAATGGTGTAGCGAAAACCAGCGATCCGGAACTGATCCGTCGCACGCTAGGACAAGGAATCCGCATCCTCAGCCTCGCGAGGTTAGCCCCCGAAAAGAACATTCAGTACCTTCTTCGCGCGATGCCCGAGATCTTGCGGCGGGACCCGCGAGCACATCTCACGATCGCTGGCGAAGGCCCCGAACGTGACAACCTCGATGCGATTGTGGATGAGCTATCGCTCCAGGAATCCGTCACCTTTCCGGGTCATGTCGAGGCCCAGGAAGCGATGAGGAACCATGACATGCTCGTGCAACTCTCCGCCTGGGAGAACTTGTCGTATGCACTGCTCGATGCTCGTGCGCGTGACTTGCCTGTTGTTGCAAGCCGGGTGGGCGGAAATGGTGAAATCTTCGACGAAGCGCACCTCCTCGATGATTTGAGTCCAACGGAGATCGTCTCCGCGGTCGCGCGGGGTGGCGCACGACCGGCAGCAAACCCGTTGGCGTCGGTTGAGAGCATGACAGCGGCAATAGGGCGCGTATATCGAGGGGAGTCTGTATGACGCTAACCATTGATCTGCTCGCAAACCAGGGCGAGATCGGCGGTGGTGAGGTCATGCTCCTCAACATTGCCGAAGCGCTCCGAGCGCTCGACGTACCTGTTCGAGTGGTTGCTCCTGCCTACCCAGACGAGGTTGTTCGGACAGCTGCGGAACGCGGCTTCAAAGTGCAACCAGTTCCCGGCAGCGGACGAGGGGCATACGCGCGAAATCTGCGCAAGGAGGTAACTCGTCGCCGGTCGCGGATCCTCTGGGCCAATGGACTCCTGCCCGCGCTTGCAACGGCGGGGCTCCCACGCCGAATCGTCCACTATCACCAAGAGGCTTCGGGCGCCCAATCAGTTGCTTCTGCCCTCAGCAAGCTGGGAGCCCTGCGAGCCTTTGTTCCTTCGGTCGCCATGCAGGAGCGAATGCCTGGGACCGAAGTGCTCCGTAACTGGGTCGACCAGGTCAAAGTTGAGAACAGAACGGCAAGCGCCCCACCTGCACGAATTGGATTCCTTGGCCGCATCTCCAAGGACAAAGGCATCCTCACCCTCCTCGACGCGATGGAGGAACTCCAGGCTGAGAACCCGGATCAGTTCGAACTCGTGATCGCGGGCGATTCTCGGTTCGTCGATAATGCAGAGGCAGCCGAGATTGGTGCGGCGCTCGCAGCCACACCAGTAGCAGTCGAGCAGCTAGGGTGGGTGTCCCGAGAAGCCTTCTTCGAGTCCATTGATTGCCTTGTCGTCCCCTCTCTCGTGCGCGAGTCCTTCGGACTGGTCATAGCTGAGGCAATGTCTGCGGGCGTGCCAGTCATCACCAGTGATCGAGGAGCGCTGCCGGAAGTGGCCGGGAGCGCGGCTGCCGCGATCGTTCCCGCTGCCGACAGCCACGCCCTCGCCGGCGCTATCGCAGACGTCACTGAAGCTTCGAGCGAGAGCGTGAGCCCTGAGGGTATTCGTCGCTGGGAGGAGCACTTCTCACCAGACGCTGGCCGGCGCCGAATCGCTAACGTCGTGGCCAGCCTCGAGCCTGAACCCGGGACTAAGCCAGTAGCGATCGCGCACGACTACCTCACCCAAAAGGGCGGGGCGGAACGCGTTGTCTTGGCATTTCATCGGATGTACCCGAATGCGACGATCTACACGACGCTCTACAACCCGGAGACCACGTTCCCAGAGTTTCGACAAGCCACGATCGTGACCTCGCCGCTGAATCGCATTGGGCTATTCCGGAGTGATCATCGACTGGCGTTGCCATTCTTGGCTTTTGCGGCCTCGGCGATGCGAGTGCGGGAAGCTCACGCCGTCGTGTCATCCTCCGGCTGGGCGCACGGCTTCCGATATGACGGTAAAGCTCTGATCTATTGCCACACACCGGCCAGATGGCTGTACCTACCGCAGGATTATTTGGGTGAGGAACGCGGACTAAAAGCAACAATCCTCAGATTCCTCACCCCCGCGCTGACCTGGTGGGATCAGCGAGCAGCAGCGAAGCACGGGAGCTACGTCGGCAATTCGACTGTTGTGCGGGAGAGAATCGCGCACGTCTATGACAAAGACGATGTTGGACTGATTTTCCCGCCGCATTCGGTTGATACAACGGGCACCCAGAATCCCATTCCGGGAGTTAGCGAACACGTCGCCGACGGCTACCTTCTGGTGGTCTCCCGCCTCATGCCATACAAGAACGTCGACAAGGTCGTCACGGCAGCGAAGCTTGCAGGAAAGCAGATTGTGGTGGTGGGATCAGGCCCCGAAGAATCGCGAATTCGCAGCCTGTTGGACGGAGTCGGGTTCCTGGCGAAGGATCTTACCGACGCTCAGCTGCGGTGGGCATACGCGCACTGTGGCGCGCTCATTACCGTATCTCACGAGGATTTCGGTATCACTCCGTTGGAAGCTTCAGCCTGGGGCAAGCCCACGATTGCGCTGCGAGCGGGAGGCTTTCTGGATTCCATTGATGAGGGGGTCAATGGTGTCTACTGTGAGAGCCCAGATCCGCATGACATCGTGCGGGCCATCGAACGAGCTGAGCAGGTGACGTGGAATGCGGAGGCCATTCGAGAGCATGCCGCGCACTTCTCGGAAGAGCGTTTCGCGCAAGAGATTCATCAGGCGGTGCGCGAACTTGACTAGGAATCGTATGAGAATCGGTGTCGTTTCCGGCTGGGATGTCAATGACCCGGCATCTTGGTCTGGGGTCGTCCAGCCCATCATGCGTGAACTCCAAAGCCTCGGCGAAGTCGTGCTCATCGACCCACAGGACCCTGGAGCCTCGATTCTCGATCGGGCCGCCGCAAAGCTTTCCGGAGCGTTCGGTAAGACCTACCTAGTCCGACACGCTCTGTCGACGTCGCTTAGACGAAGCAGCACAGTTGCTAACGAACTCCGCCGACTCGCGAGGACGGAAGATCGGCTTGATGTGATCGTCGCGATCGCAGCCTCGACCGATATCCTTCGGCTGCCTGAGAGCATTCCGGTCATCCAAATAACGGATGCGTCTTTTGCTTCGATGCAAACGTCGTATTTTCAGAACGGTGATCTTGCAGCAATAGGCGCGGTCCAGGGCCGACTTGTCGACAAGCTCAGTGCTCGCCGTACTGACTCGTACGTCGTCGCGTCGCAATGGTCGAAAGACGCACTCATCAACGACGCAGGTGTTATCCCAGATACCATCACAGTCGCTCCGTTTGGTCCAGGAATCTCCCCATCGCGTAGCAACGGCGACGCCAAGAATGGACACGGAGAGGACCTCAAAGCCCTGGTCGTCGCCCGCGATTGGCGGCGTAAGGGTGTCCCGGATGTGATTGCGGCAGTCGAGCAAGCTCGAAAGAGTCGGAAGATCTCCCTCACGCTGGTTGGCGATGCCCCACCTGAACTGCCGGCGTGGGTCCGACACCTGGGAACCCTCAGTTCAGAGGAACTGTCAGCCGAGTATCTGCGTCACGATCTCCTCATCGAATTCACCCGGGGTAGTGGCGGCGGCGTCGTTGTTACGGACGCTCTCGCACACGGATTACCGGTGTTGGCGACGCGTATCGGCGGCCTCGAGACCGTACTCGGACAAAGTGGCTGGCTACTCGACCTCGATGACGACCTGATCGCCAATGCCGCCAACTTCCTCATTCAGTTATCGCAAGCCGAGCTCGCTTCGGCCTCCGAGGACATCCAAACGAAGCTCAGCAGCCACCCGAACTGGGATTCCTGGCGCGAATCGATGGCCGCAGGGCTGGACAGCGCCACCGCGCGAGAAGCTCCAGTCGCACGTGACGGGAAACTGAAAGCCGTCATGATCACCCCGATGATTCCCTCAACCAATGGGCGTGAGTCCGCAGGCGAGACCTTAGTCTTCGATATCGCCTCGGCAATATCCGAGCGCTACGATCTCACGATGCTCAGCGCCTTTGGGCCTGCTAATGAGAGATCCCTTGCGCGCGGAACCCGTGGTCGTAACGTTCTCGTGAGACGGAAGGAATCGGCAATCCTGCAGCTGCTTGGGAAGATGATTGGTTGGCGGCCGGGGCTTGCACCCAAGGACCTTGCCAAGTTGCGTATCCATATTGCTGCAGCAACCGTCATCGACATCCAGTGGCAGGAGCAGGCAGCCCTGATCCCGTGGGTACGTCGAATCAATCCAACGGCACCGATCACGGTGACTCTCCACGACGTCTTGTCACAGCGCTTCATCCGCCAGGCCAAGGAGGCGAAGGATGCTCTCACTTCGCTAGTGTGGAAGATTCGCGCCCGGCTCACTCAGGCCAGCGAGTATCTGGTAATGAAGTGGGCAGATCACGTCATTGTGTTGAGTGAGAAGGATCGTGATCTCTTACCTCGCGTTGCACAGGGTGCGGAGGTTTCTATTGTTCCGCCACTGATCCGTGGTGACCTCCTTGATAGGAGAGAGAAGATCGCCCACCGAGTGACCTTTGTGGGGTTCATGGCTAGGTGGGCGAACGAGGAGGCAATGTATTGGTTCGCCGACGAAGTCCTCCCACAGGTTCGTCGGGAATTGCCAGATATCGAGGTAGTTGTCGCAGGCGGGGGTCTCCGCGACGACTTCGTAGACCGGATGGACGCTGCAGGAATCGAACTGCTTGGTTTCTGCGAAAACCTCGATGATATCTATCGAGCATCAGCGCTAGTCATTGTGCCCCTTCGGACCGGTGCAGGCGTGAAGTACAAGACGATTGAAGCACTCGTTCGCGGTGTTCCTGTAGTCAGTACGACGGTCGGAGCCGAGGGAATCCCTGGTGACAACTGGTTCTGGGGCGTTACCGACAACGCATCGGAATTTGCCAAGTTGATCGTGAGCGGCATTCGAGCAAGCCAGGAAGCAGAAACCCGCGCCGCTAAGGTGGCTACCGAAGCTTCGCAAACCTTCGGTTTCGCTAGCTTCCGCAGAGGCCTACCGGCGCCATATCAGCTGATAGAAGTGCGTAACAATGAATGAAAACACGGCAGTCTCCATAGTCATCCCCACCTACAATGGCGCGGCCACGATAACGACGCAGCTCGCGCGATTGATCCCTCAGCTTCTCGACGGTGATGAGATCATTGTGGCGAATAATCGCTCCACCGATGACACAGCGCGTGTCGTAGAGGAACTCTCGAAGAAGGACCCGAGAATTCGTACGGTGCAAGCCGTTGCTAGGCAAGGGATCAACCACGCACGTAATACGGGGATCAAGCATTCGCGTAATCAGCTCATCCTGTTCTGCGATGATGACGACGCAGTGGCCGATACCTGGGTGGCGGACATGCGTGAGGCGCTGCGCAACTGGCCCGTTGTTGGCGGACGAGTCCGACTCCTCGTTGTCGGACAGCAAGCGACGGACATTCAAGAGCGCCCCCATGCATTTGGGTACAGCTATCCGACCGGCGGCTCGATGGGAGTTCGGCGAGCAGTCTTTGAGCGGGAAGGAGCTTTTGACGAATCATTTGTACGGGGCCATGACGAAGTGGAGTTCGGAATCAGAGTTCAGCTAGCAGGCTATGAAGTGGGAGACTCGGACGCGCATATCACATACGTTCAGCGGTCAACTTCCCGTTCTGCCTACCTGCAGCATTTTCACTTTGGAAGAACATATATTCAGCTATGGTGCCGCTACCGAAACTCGATTGCCCCTGGAGCCGTGTCTTTCCGACATAGTCTCCTTGCCGCACTTGCTTCGCTACCAACTGCGCTTGTCAGCTGGGCGAACATGGGCAATAAGGTCCAGGCCCGCAGCGTAGGGTGGAGGCTCGGCGTTGCGTGGGGCCACCTGAGATATCGGATAATGGGACGGCCCCCAAAACCGCTAATTGCACGCATAGATCCACTCCGCACGAGTTAGGACGCCATGAATCCCATCGCACTGAAGAGAGTATGGGCGGAAGTCGTCCCCATGCTCTCAAAGCGGGCCCGTCGTGGTGTGATGCTCGCGATCGCAGGGTCCGTCGGCGTGGCAATGCTGGATATCGTCGCCGTACTCGCGATGTATCCCCTTATGCTTCTCATCTCCGGTTCCGATATCACGCTTGGGATCCTAGGAAGCCTTAGCGACATCTTTTCCACGACTAGTCGAGAGAGCCTGCTCGTTGCGCTTCTTGGCTCACTCATCGGTATCTACATCATCAGAGCAGTGGTCACCATTGCTTTCCGTTGGTGGGTTATCGGTATGGTTAATTCTTCGCAGGCGGAACTCTCAAGTGATATGTATGTTCGCTATCTTGGGGCGGAGTATTCGCAGCACAAGAGACGCAGCCTGCCAGAAATCTCGAGAGCGGTTTCGCTCTTCCCGCAACAGGTCTTCGGCCTCGTTGTTCTAGGCGGAATCTCGGTCGTTACCGAGGTGATTTCGATGGCGTTCATCATGATTGCGCTGCTGGTTCTCATGCCCATACCGGCACTCTTTGCGATGGTTTATTTTGGTGGCGCAGCCTGGCTCATGCTGCGGGCGACCCAACGAGGCCCACGCCAGGTTTCGCTCCGGTTAGCCGAACTCGACCTGATCATCGCGGGTTACACGTATAAGGGATTCCAAGGATTTCGCGATGTTCGGATGAATCTTCTCCTGGGGTCTTTCGTTGCCGACAACCGCACGGCAATGTTTGAACAAGCGGGACTGAGGCGCCGTGGGAGCATGTATGCCGAAGTGCCGAAGTATCTCTTGGATGTCGTGTTCATTGTCGGTGCCACCGCAGTTGCGCTCATTTCGGTTGCCAGTTCAGGGATTGAATCAGCGATCGCACTTCTCGGAACATTCGTCGCAGCAGGCACGCGAGTGCTTCCTGGAATCAATCGACTCGTGGCGTCTCTGAACTCGATTCGACTCGGGCGTGAGCCTTTGAGAATCCTGTCGAAGGCCTACGCAGACCTTGCAGATGAAACATGGGTTGAGCAGCCAAGTTCCCTGACCACGCTAGAGCCGGGCGATATCGAAATCTCTTATGTTTCATACCGATACCCGGACACTGATCGACCCATACTGGACGATGTCAACTTCACTATCCCGTTTGGCTCGTCGGTAGCGGTCGTGGGCACTTCTGGAGCTGGCAAGACCACACTGATAGACGTATTGACAGGATTGCTGAAACCCGCGCATGGGGACGTTCTTGTTGAAGGCCAACGTATCCACGACAACCCGTTTGGATGGTTCTCGCAAATCAGTTTGGTGCCACAGGACGTCATGATCTTTGAAGGGACCCTTAGAGAGAACATCTGTTTGGGAGTGCCCTACGACGAATCTCGGTTCGCTCAGGTGATTGAATCCGCTGCCTTACAGTCGCTTATCGCGGAGCTTCCGCACGGCGAGGAGACCGAGGTTGGGGAGCGAGGACAGCTCCTGTCGGGCGGTCAGCGGCAACGCGTTGGTATCGCACGAGCGCTATATCGAAATCCAAAGTACCTTTTCCTCGACGAGGCAACATCTGCCCTCGATAACCAGATCGAGCACGACATTACACAAGCACTGGAGACGGTTCGGGGAGACGTCACGACAATCGTTGTTGCTCATCGTCTGTCCACAGTCAGATCATGTGATGAGATTGTTCTCCTCGACGCCGGCAAGGTCGTGGCTAAAGGAAGTTTCGAGTCGCTCCGCGAGAACAATCCGATATTCCGTCGACTGGTTGAGCTCGGCGAATTGACCTAGGACTTCTCGAAGTCCTTAGTTTTGGAGTCCGTGGCCTAGGAGTTCCTCTAAATAGGCGCCATAGCCGCTCTTAGCTAGTTCGCCCGCGCGTATGCGAAGCGGCATGCCGTGCGCATTATCGATAATCCTTGAAGGCGAGAAGCAGGCGTTGATCGATAATCAGCCGGTCGTGGTACTTGAGGAGAACGGGGCCCAGAATCTTACCAAGAAGGTTGGTCCATCCAATTGGGTAATCCAAATTCGTACCGTAGGCATCCCCCGGTGACTCCCGGAGAGAGTCTTCGTACCACTTCAGCCGATTCTCGACTTCTCTCAACCACTCCGCAGTAAGGGGAGTGTGCGAGCGCATAATAAGTCCGCCCATTCCAATGAGTTTAGCGTGGTGGCGGCGTAGGTCCGCTCCAATTTTTCTCGGAAGTCTAGCTCCGGAGCCAGCGTTGAGCTCGCGATATCCAATTGCCCACTTATCGTTTGATCTCTCAAGGCGCAAGAACGCGGGGATCCAAGACTCGAGCGGCTTTTTGATGTCCATGTACATGCCGCCGTAGTGGTGCATCAAATACGCGCGTAGATAGTCTGATCGATGTACGGCACTTAGGTATTTGTAGGCAGGGCTCAGAGGGTGATCGTCAAGAATGTACTGGTGGATGTTCTCTGGGGTAACCAGGATCAGTTCCATCCCGCGGTGCAATTCTCGAATTTTTTTCAGAGATTCCTGCCGCCGTTCGGTCATAGGAGCCTCATTTGTCCATAGAAGCCATAGGATGCGTGGGAGCCTAGAAGGCTCTGTGATGAGCGGTGGTTTGCGGTTGATGAACTCGTGACGATAACGATTGTATTCGAAGGTATACGACTCGTTTCGGAATCGGTAATAGCCGGTCTCGATGAAGGTGCCGGCAATCTTGGATTTCTGGGCAAAGCGCTTTTTGGTGACGAATAATTTGTGTTTAATCTGCTTAGCGAAAGCTGCGCCGGGGATCTTTTCAATGAGGTCTTTCCGCATCATCGGAACTCCTCATTGGCTGCGTAGCCCACGAGTTCTTCTAGATAGGCGCCATAGCCGCTCTGAGCTAGTTCGCCCGCGCGTATGCGAAGCTGGTCGTCATCAATGAGCCCCAAGCGCCAAGCTACTTCCTCGGGACATCCGATCTTCTGGCCCTGGCGTTTCTCGATCGTGCGGATGTAATTGGAGGCGTCGTTCAAATCGTCAAACGTACCTGTGTCGAGCCAGGCGGTGCCCCGCGGCAGCTTTTCGACGCGCAGTTCGCCGAGCTCTAGATAGGTCTGATTCACATCCGTGATTTCGAGTTCTCCCCGGGGCGACGGCTTCAGATTTCGCGCGATTTCAACGACCCTGTTGTCGTAGAAGTACAGGCCCGGCACTGCCCAGTTTGATTTCGGATGCTGGGGTTTCTCTTCGATGGATAGAGCCCGCCCTTCCGAATCGAATTCGACGACACCATAGGATCGGGGGTCGGAAACCCAGTATCCAAAAATGGTTGCGCCAGGTTTGTCGGCGTGCTCCCTGAGCCGGGTACCGACTCCGGGGCCGTAGAAGAGGTTGTCACCCAGGATCAACGCGACGGCCTCATTGCCAATGTGATCGGCCCCGAGGACAAAAGCCTGCGCAAGGCCGTCAGGTGAGGGCTGCGTTGTGTAGGAGAGTGTGATTCCGAACTGGCTGCCATCTCCCAGCAGTCGTTCGAACTGTTCCGCATCCTCGGGGGTCGTGATGATGAGGATGTCGTCGATGCCAGCAAGGATAAGTGTCGACAGTGGGTAGTAGATCATCGGTTTGTCGTACACCGGCATCAACTGCTTGGAGACTCCAAGAGTAAGTGGGTGAAGTCTGGACCCGGTCCCGCCAGCTAGGATGATGCCCTTCACTGTTGTCCTCTCCATGGAATGGGTTAGTTCCAATTAAGCAGAAAAATCAACGTTACGCTAGGGACATGACTCGGATTCTGGTGACCGGCGGCGCGGGTTTTATTGGATCGAATTTTGTTCACTACCTCGTGGATCAAACAGACCACCAGGTTGTCGTCCTCGACAAACTGACCTACGCAGGGCATCGAGAGTCGCTCGACGGGCTAGACCCCGAGCGAGTTGAACTCGTAGTCGGAGACGTGTGCGACAAGAACCTTGTTTCGGAACTGGTCGAGGCAAGCGACGCCGTCGTCCACTACGCAGCAGAGTCCCATAACGACAACTCACTGTCGGACCCGATGCCCTTTGTCCACACCAATGTCGTGGGAACGGCAGTTCTTCTCGAAGCTGTTCGACAGTTCGCCAAGCGCTTCCATCACGTGTCAACCGACGAGGTATACGGGGACCTACCGCTGAACACGCCGGAGAAATTCCACGAGCACACTGCGTACAAGCCTTCGAGTCCGTACTCCGCGTCCAAAGCCGCATCCGATCACCTCGTGCGAGCTTGGAGTCGTTCATTCGGACTGGAGGTCACACTGTCGAACTGTTCCAATAACTACGGCCCCTACCAGCACGTCGAGAAGTTCATTCCGCGACAGATCACGAACCTCCTAGATGGTGGTGTTGCAAAACTGTATGGCGCCGGTACCAATGTTCGCGATTGGATCCACACCGAGGACCACTCTTCTGCTGTCTACGGAATCCTGGAAAGTGGTCGGTCCGGCGAAACCTACCTGATTGGTGCCGATGGTGAACTCAATAACCGTGACGTCATCTCGATGATTCTCGAGCTCATGGGCAGATCTCCAGACGAATTTGAGCACGTTGCTGACAGGCCCGGCCACGACCTTCGATACGCGATCGATGCCACCAAATTGAGAGAAGAGCTCGGGTGGGAGCCGAAGTTCACGAGCTTCCGTGATGGCTTGGCTGACACGATCGCCTGGTACAAAGACAATGAGCAATGGTGGCGCCCACAAAAAGCTGCGACAGAGGCCCGGTACGCAAAGGCAGGACAGTGAGCAGCAACTTTTCGGTACACCCCACCGAGATTCCTGGCCTACTCCTGATTGACATCCCGGTCTATGGGGACAATCGAGGATGGTTTAAGGAGAACTGGCAGAACGAGAAACTTACCGCTGCAGGACTGCCAGCCCTCGGGCCGGTCCAGAACAATATTTCGTTCAACGCCGCTGTTGGCGTCACCCGGGGAATCCACGCCGAGCCGTGGGATAAGTACATCTCGGTGGCCAACGGCAAGGTCTTTGGAGCCTGGGTAGATCTTCGCGCTGGCAGTGGATTCGGTCGCGTTGTAACGGCCGAGATCGGTCCGGACCGAGCAGTTTTCGTTCCTAGAGGAGTCGGAAACGCGTTCCAGACTCTTCAGCCAGGAACGTCGTACACCTATCTGGTGAATGCTCACTGGAGCGCCGATGCGCAGGATGACTATACGTTCGTGAATCTGGCTGATCCGGACTTGGCCGTCCCGTGGCCGATCCCGTTAGCTGAAGCCGAGGTCTCGGACAAGGATCGTCACCATCCGCTGCTCACCGACGTCGAACCCGTCAGCGAGCCGCCGGTCCTCATCCTTGGTAGTAGCGGCCAATTGGGTAGAGCCTTGGTGAAGAAGTGTGAGGAACAGGGCCAGGCGTTCACTACCCTCGATCGGCCGGGATTCGACCTGTCAAACATCGATGCTGACCACCTCGGGAGCCTACGACGCTTCAAAGCGGTTATTAACGCCGCAGCTTTTACCGATGTCGACGGAGCGGAATCGCCAGAGGGATCGCAGCAGGCATGGGCAATCAACGCCACGGGTGTCGCTGATCTCGCCCGGCGCTGCGAAGCAGCAGGCGTGCCATTACTGCATGTTTCCACTGACTACGTCTTTGACGGTTCGCGCACTCTAGGACAGTCCTACTCACCGCAAGACCCCATCGCACCCCTCAATGTCTATGGGGCATCGAAGGCCGCCGGTGAACTCGCCGTCACCACGACAGCTCGTCACTGGGTCGTCAGGACGAGTTGGCTTATTGGCGACGGACCGAATTTTGTTCGTACGATGCTCGGTCTAGCTGACCGAGGGATTGACCCGAAGGTTGTCGATGACCAGTGGGGGCGACTGACTTTCACGACGGATCTGGCGAATGCGATCCTGCACTTGATTAGGTCCTCAGCTCCCTACGGGACGTACCACGTGACGGGAAGCGGGGAAGCCGCAAGCTGGTTCGCTATTGCTCGACACGTATTTGAGCTCGCCGGGGCTAACCCCCATCGTGTCTCTCCGGTGTCGGCAGAGGAGTATTACAGAGATAAGCCGCTGGCTGCGCGACGTCCCACCAATTCAGTCATGGATCTCACCCCACTCCGCGACGCGGGGTTTGATCCGCCGGACCATTTCGAGTCCCTCGAAAAGTACATACGGGATGAGAAAGAGCGGGCAGAATCATGAAAAGTGTCAGTGTCATCGTGCCCTCACGAGGGGGAGCCGGCCGACTACCCACCTTGCTCCAGGCATTTGGAAATCAACAGACTGCCGCACGCTTCGACGTCCACGTCATCGTTGATGGCGACATCGATAAATCAGAAGACGTCCTGAAGGGCCTTAAGCAAGAATTCCCCACGGTCGATCTTAGCTGGACAGTTTTTCCGGAAAATCGCGGACGAGTCGCGGCACTCAATCGTGGTATCGAGGCTACTTCCGGCGAGGTTATAGCAAGATGCGATGACGACCTTGTGCCAGCTGCGGATTACATCGACATCATCGCGACGTCTCATGGAGAGGCCGTCAAGGGGCTGGTAGGCCTGTATCTCAACCGATACCCGGAAACTCCCTATTCGCGAGCATACGGAAAGCCACGGGATCAGATGTTCCGCGAGGAGGCTTACCATGCGCCGCCGTCGGAGCGTTGGATCTACTGGCATGGCAATAGCTCGGCCCGACGTGAGGTCATGGCGGAGGTTGGTCTCTATGACCCGAGATTCCGGAAGTACGGTTGGGAAGACGTCGATTACGGCTACCGACTGTTCCGTGCCGGAGTGCCGATTGAGCTTGAGCCAGCGCTAGAAACAGAACACCGCGTCGCTGCTACAACGACCGAAATACGTGCGTTGCGGGCGCTTCATGCGGGCACCGCGAAACGCGCGTTCTTAGAGAAGCACGGCCTAGCTGAACCACCGGCTCTTCGGGGTATATGGGGAAGAGCCGTCGCGATGGCAAGTACCCTCCAGTCGGAGAGGATTCTTGGACACTCAGCTCGGTTCGTTGATCGAATCCTTCCTGCTGTCCCGAGCGTCATGGGGGAAAAGGCAGTAGCTTTCCTCGTCGAAAGCGGTGGGTATGCAGGACTCAAGTACCCAGATCGAGCGAGGTCACTCTTCTGAGCTCTACGTACTGTCGAGATCTTCCCAAAAACGGAAGGAGGCCCGGGCGAGCAGGTAACCTGCAGCCCGGGCCTCCGCCACAAGTGGTAATTCGGGAGTAACTTGTGGTCGTCACGCACAACGCGTAACTTCCTACAGTATACATAACGGTAAGTTCATATAGCGGCCTTCTCCAACCTTGTCGTCTCAGATTTTGAGGCACTGTGGACAGCCAAGCCGTTTCCCTAGCGTTGGCTAAAAAGCGGAGATTTGAGCTATTTTAAGCGACCAGACGTTGAGAGCAGCGACAGAAATCAATGGTGTCGCTGCGACAGAATTAGGCTCTGCCCAGCTTGAAGTGTCTGGGCTTGGCCGATGATTGGTTGCCATAGTCTAGTGTGTGCTGCATATCATATTCAGCGTGAGCTAGAGCTCAGCGCGGGTGTACTGGGGCGGCCAAAACGGAGTATCAGAACGCAGCGGCCCCTTGGCAGCCATCGGCCAGTTGGGCTCTCGTAGCCCGGCCCTTCCGAGCAGTACGACGTCCGCATCTCCCGCGGCCAGAATCTTCTCCGCTTGCGTCCCGTCCGTGATGAGACCAACCGTGCCGACATAGGTGTCCAATGCTCTTTCACGTAGCTCCGCTGAGATAGTCGCTGCTAGCGGCACTTGGTAACCCGGCCCAAGCGGGATCTCGGCCGGCACGTTTCCTCCCGACGACACATCAATAAGGTCGCACCCGGCGTCGGAAAGGAGGGGAGCAAGCTCAGTCGAGTCCTCAATGCTCCAACCTCGCTCAGCCCAGTCTGTGGCGGAGACTCTGACGAAGATCGGGAACTCGTCGCCGACAGTAGAGCGGACCGCCTTCACGGTCTCAAGTAAAAACCGCGTCCGATGCTCGAAGCTGCCGCCCCACTGGTCCTCCCGGTGGTTTGACAGAGGAGACAGGAAGGAATGCAGGAGGTAGCCGTGGGCCGCATGGATTTCTACGGCGTCAAAACCAGCCGCAACCGCGCGCTCGGCAGCCGACGCAAAATCAGCGATTACTCGCTCGATATCGTTCTTCGTCATGGGCGTTGGATTCTTCAGCCCGGGATATCTCTCAGCTGAAGGCCCGATAACATCCCAGCCGCCGTTGGCAGTGGTGACGATCCCCGAAATCTCTCCTGGAAATGGCCGGTGGGTGGAGGCTTTGCGTCCGGCGTGGGCGAGTTGGATCCCGATTGCGGCGCCTTGGGAGTGGACGAACTCTACGATGGGCCTCCAAGCGGCGGCTTGGTCGTCATTCCATATGCCGGCATCGTGTGGGCTAATCCGTCCTTCAGGGGAAACGGCGCTGGCCTCGGTCATGATCAGCCCGAAACCACCAGCCGCCCTCGCGCCCAGGTGGACGAGATGCCAGTCGCCGACAATCCCGTCCTCGTTCTCGCACGAGTACATACACATGGGAGAAAGCCAGATCCGGTTTCGGGCCAGAAGCTTCCGGATCCGGAGCGGGGTGAAGATGCGAGCCATATGCCCAAGTATCTCAAGGGCGCAGACATTGCACGGGAAATCAGCCCGTAATGACGCGCAACTGCACGCTGTCCACATTCTCGTCGAAGGGAACCATCGGGCGGTCAATCTTCATATGGCCGAGACGGATGAGGTCCTGGTCCACGCCGCCGGGCGTCAACGCCATCTTCCAATCCCGCTGGAGTTCGTAAAGGTCCGGTTCAAGATAGCCGATTTTCACCACCACGATGTCGGTAGCGGTTGGATCCAGTTCCAACCGTGTGAAGCTCTCCAGATCGGAATACTGCTTGCGCCGTTCGGTGACGATGACCGTCAGACCAGTGTCGTGGCCATCGCGCAGGACTTTCAGGACAGCGGTGCTTCCCCCAAGCGGATCGGTTCCGATGTGCTGGACTCTCGCAGTGATGGGCAGAGGGCCGGGGTCGCGGCGATCGATCTTTCCACCTACGACAAAGTCGGCGACCGCTCCGGTTCCTGCATCGATCGCTGCGCGTACCGATTCCGCATCGTGCAAGGACGCGACGATCGCGGTGAGGTCACCGCTCATGACGGGTTCGAAGTCGAGGAGTTCCCCGAGCGCGCAGGTGGTGTCGTTCGCGCCACCAGCCCCGGGATTATCTCCTGTGTCAGAGATCAAGGTGGGCCGATGTGCCGTGCGCGCCCATTCCAAGCAGCCAGACATGGTGTCCACGGGAGCGACAAACTCAAATTCGTCGCGAGCCTCCCAGATTTCTTTGGCCCAAGACATGGCGAGGCGCTCGATGACATCAGCGTCATCGCCGGTGAGGACGACGGCAGCTTTGCATCGGGGCTGATCCGCCCATGCGAAGCCGATCCAAAACGCTGCATCGATCACGCCTGGTTGGGCCTCAAGCTGCGGGATCCTCGCGTAGAGGCGTTTCGCGGGTTCGATCCGAGTGGAGGTCATTTCGCCCGGAAGCAGGATGGGGATGTGAACGAGTGCTTTGGCTGGCTTTCCAAGGCCTGACAGCGTTCTGAGGGCAAGGGTTCGCATCGCGCGCCGGCGGGATTCGAGGGCGTCCTCATGCGGAGCCATGCGGTAGCAGGTCAGTAGATCGCAGCCCTCGAAAAGCTCATGGGATACGTTGCCGTGTAGGTCCATTGAGGTGCCAACTAGTGGCTCGGTCCCGATGACACTCCGGATCCCGGTGATGAGATCACCTTCGGCGTCGTCGAGTCCGACGACGGACATCGCCCCATGGATGTCGAAGAAAAACCCATCAAGCTTCCCCAGTGCGCGAAGGCCTTCTAAAATCTCGGACTTCCAGGTCTCATAGGTTTCGCGTTCCAACACGCCTCCCGGCAGTGCCCGAGCGTGGAAGATAGGCAGCCACTCGATTGCTTGGGACCACGTCTCTTCGATCCACGAATACCGGGAGAAGAGCTCATCTCCTCGCGTGATCTCGAAGTCTTCGGCCACAGCAAGTTGGGGAGAAAAGGTCGATGATTCGATGTGAATCCCGGCGATCGCGATGCGTGGACGGGTCGGTGGGGGAAGAAGGGCGCTCATGGCAGTCTTTCTATTTGATGACGAGAGCTATCGGGGTTTCGGATGAAGCGGCAGGTATATCAACAGTTCGCTCACTGCTAATGGCTGCGTCTTGGTGATTACCATCCACCAGCCATTGCGCCCTCGTGCCCGTTGCCCAGGAGGGAAGGGCAACGACGGAGGCACTGCGGTCACGCACGTAGCAGATCAGATCCTGACCTTTGGTGACGAACCGGAGATCTCCCGGTGATTCGGCGGTGAAAGCCGTGGCTGGGCGAGTCCCGTACAACAGGGCGCCGAACTGGGACATCCACTCACCGAGATCATCGACCGTTTTCGACTGGTACGTATCGAGCTCTCCGGCTGCGTCGGGGCCGACATTGATGAGGAGGTTTCCGCCTTTAGCCGAGACATCGAGCAACAGGTGGATGAGCTCGAGGCTGGATAGTCGGTCAGCAGGATCCTCGTTCGTGTTGATTCCGAATGAACGCCCAAGTCCGCGCGTTGCCTCCCACGGACGATCCATGATGTCGGGGACGTGGCTGTACTCGCGCGTCAGGAATCCATGGTGGGGGATGCCCCAACGGTCGTTGACGACACCTTCCGGGAAGTGCTCGTAGTATTGCGTCAGAATGCTTGCGAGAGCGAAGTCGGCTGTCCCCTTACCTCCGTCGGGCCAGTCGATGTCGTTCCACAGGAGATCTGGTTTGAACCGGTCGATGAGTTCGAGCAGCTGAGTTGCCGCGTACTGAGCGTAGTTCTCGTCATTGCGGCGGAACGCAAAGAGGTCAGTATCGGAGTTGATCGGGGGAAAGTCGGAGACATGCCAATCGAGCGCGCCTGAAAAGTACAGGCCAAGCCGCGCATCGCTATCGGAGACGACCGAGGCGACAGCGTCGATTACGTCAATTCCGGGTCCTCGCTTTACCGAGTTGAAGTTGGTTGTCTCGGTGTCCCACAGGCAGTAACCATCGTGATGCTTCGTTGTGGGAACGATGTATCGCCCGCCGGCCCCGATCAGGCGGGAGGTCAGCTCTGCGAGGTTCTCGCTATGCGGGGTGAACCGGTCCGCGAAGTCCTCATAGCTCGTTCCGACCCCAAAAGAGTCCTCGTGGAATTTTCGGCAGGGCGAGTCCGGCAGGCGCCATGTGTTGCCGTACCACTCCGCGTAGCGGTGGTGGGAGTACGCGAGCTCCATCGGTGTCGGGGCCGGCTCGCCCTCGGAATAAGGTCCGCCCGGCCGATATGCCCACGCGGGCACTGAGTACAGCCCTAGATGGATGAAGAATCCTAGCTTGGCGTCCAGGTACCAGTCAGGAACGGTGGCGTCGGGGTACCGGACGGTAGCAGCGAGGTTCGCGGGTCCGGTGCGGTCTTCGAAATTGAACATGAGTTAGTTACACACTCGTAGCTTGGTAGGTTCGGGACAGGATCGCTAATCCGTGAAGTGCAGCGTCGCGGCCGGTTTTCGAAGTTTCGATAGCCAGGGACTCCGAACTCATCGGCAAACACTGATCGTAAAGAGCGGCGCGAGCAGAAGCTTTGAAACTCCCAACTGAGGAGAGAGACCCACCCAGGACCACGGCTTCCGGATTGAGAAAGTTAACCAGGGGGGCGAGGGCAAGTCCGAGGAGGGTTCCTGCATGGCGCATGGCCGAGGTGACCACCGGCGTCGCCTCTTGAGCTTTCTCAATGAGATCGAGCATAGAGGACGCTTCAACGCCTTCTTCTCGCACAATCCGCCGGATTGCCGCCCCGGATGCTAGAACCTCTAGACAACCAACCTTTCCGCACGCGCACGGAACATCCTCAACAGCGCCGACCGGAGTATGGGCAATGTCGCCCGCGAGTCCAAACGCGCCCTCGAAGGGTGTGCCTGAGACAACGAACGACGCGCCGATGCCACTTCCCGCTTTCACGTAGATGAACTGCGAAAACTCGTGTATTCGCTGAGCAGCCTCACCGCGAGCTCCGGCGCGAGCATCGTTGTCAACGATTGTTGGGACCCCCGCGATATCGCTGAGCAATGAGACGACGTCCGTGCCGTGCCAACCAGGCATACGTGCTGGTGTGATGACGCGTTGGTCGCTTGTGCGGACTGGGCCAGGTAAGGCGATTGCACAACGATCAATCACCGGATGATCGGGAGCGGCTTTGTTGACGCTGGCTTGCCATGCTTCGACAATTGCCGTGAGGGCGTCTCGGGGGTCTCCTGATAGGTTGACGGGCGTCTCGCTGGTATCGGTGACTTCGCCGTGGTTGCGCGATAATCCAAGACGCACGTGGCTCGTTCCCACCTCAGCTAGCGCAATAATTTCGGGCCGTTTTGTAGCGCGTAGTGCGACAGCAGGTCTCCCACCAGTCGAGGCCGTCATTCCGTCTTCCACGACTTCGCCGCGGCTGATCAGGACGCGCGCAATATTGGAGGCCGTCGATGCAGAAACTGCGAGTTCCCGACGTAGATCGGCTCTCGAGGCAACAGTCCCAGCGGTGATGAGTTTGAGGGCTTGATCGATGAGATCTTGGTTGACTGCTGGTTCAGCCGATGGTGTGTCGACTAGAGCCATGGGGCCCTCCTTCGTGGCGCCGAATCCGGTGATCTCATGCAACCACGTTAATCCATCGTAGGCAATAAGAATCGGTTCTCGTGCAAAAAGTTGTCAGAAGATAGTGCACATTTGGACGAAGTGGTGCTAGTGTGCTTTCAAGACGATGTGTGGAGCCCCACACCTTGATGAGTCTGCGAAGGAGAAGTCAAAGATGAAACCTCTACACAAGACGAGGGGTGTGCTCGCAGTAGCTGCCTCATTCGCCTTGGTGACAATCGCTGCCTGCAGCGGAAACAGCTCAACTCCAACGGGAGCAGCCACTGGTGCAACTGGCGGCGAAGGTGGCGGCTCGAAGTCCGTCAGCGTTGCCATGACAACACCGTCGTGGATCATGCCGATTTCTGTCCCGGGCAAGACTCAAGGTGAAAATGGCATCTTCCGATCACTCATCTATCCCACCCTCTACAACTTCACCCTCGAGGGTTCGGAAGACTACAACATCAAGAAGGAGCGTTCCCTCGCTGAAGTTCCGAAGATCAGCGATGACGGCCTTACGTACGAAATCACGTTGAAGGACCTGAAGTGGTCGGACGGGGAGCCCATCACCACTCGAGATGTCGAGTTCTGGTACAACCTCATCAAGAACAATAAGGAGGAATGGGCGTCCTATCGCGAGGGCGGTTTCCCCGATAATGTCGCGGAATTTAAAGTCATTGATGAGAAGACCCTATCCTTTACCACGACCGAGGTCTTTGCTCCGGGCTACTTCGTCGGCAACCAGCTGAACTCCATCGTGCCAATGCCGCATCACGTGTGGTCTAAGAGCGGTGATGACGCGGAGGTAGACCCAGAACTCGATCGCAGCGAAGAAGGAGCAAAGGCGATCTTTGCCTACCTAAAGAAGGCCTCCGAGGACCCAAACAGCTTCGCGACTAATCCGCTGTGGCAGACCGTGTCTGGCCCTTGGAAGCTGAAGAGCTACGTGCCGTCGGGCGAAGTAGTCATGGAAGCTAATGGAGCATACGAGGGCGAAGACAAAGCGAAACTCGAAACGGTCTCTTTCAAGCCTTTTACTTCCGATGACTCCCAGTTCAACACCCTGCGTTCGGGAGGGATTGACTACGGTTACATCCCCGCAGGATCCGTGTCTCAGAAGGACTTCGTCGAGTCCCAGGGCTACACGGTAGAGCCTTGGTATGGCTGGTCGATTACCTACATGCCGTTCAACTTCAACAATCCCGAAACCGGCCCCATCTTCAAACAGAAGTATGTGCGCCAGGCCATGCAGCACCTCATCGATCAGGAGACTATCTCGAAGGTTGTGTGGCAAGACATGGCAGCGCCTACCTGTGGCCCAATTCCCCAGGAACCAGGTGCCGCGGGATCGCTCCAGGGTTGTGTCTATGACTTCAACCCCGATAAGGCTAAAGAGCTGCTGGAGTCGCACGGATGGGATGTGAAATCTGATGGCGTCACGACCTGCACCAATCCCGGCACCGGCGAGGGCCAGTGCGGAGAGGGTATTGATGCGGGTAAGGAACTCCGGTTCAAGGTGACGAGCCAATCCGGCTTCTCGGCGACCACCAAGATGTTCGCTGAACTGAAGTCTCAGTTTGCGAAGCTCGGGATTGTCCTAGACATTCAGGAAGTGCCGGATTCGGTTGCTGTCAGCCAGGCATGCAAGCCCGATCAGGAATGCACGTGGGACCTGTCCTTCTTCGGCTCTGAAGCCTCGTGGTACTTCCCGGTCTACGCTTCTGGCCAGCGGCTCTTTGCGACCGACGCGCCGGTAAACCTCGGGAGCTATTCCGATGCCAAGGCAGACGAACTCATCGAAAAGACCCTGCGGTCGAGTGATGAAGCGGCCATGAAGGAGTACAACGACTATCTCGCGGAAGATCTGCCGGTGTTGTGGATGCCAAACCCGGTGAACCGCGTCTCCGCCTTCAAGTCCGACATCACTGGAATCTCGCCGCAAGAACCAACCCTGGGCATGTACCCCCAGGATTGGTCACGATAGACAGCAACTGACGACGGCCGGGAGGCGACCGCCTCCCGGCCCTAGTCGCGAAAGGTGAATCAGAAGCGAGATGTGGCAGTACATACTCCGTAGGCTCGGCCAGGCCGTAATCGTCATGCTCCTGGTCACTTTCATTACCTTCTTATTTCTCTACCTTCTCCCGGGCGGTGCAGCACGATCCGCGCTCGGCTTGGACGCGACCGCTGAGCAACTGGCCGCTTACAACCAACAGATGGGGTACGACCAGCCATTCCTCGTCCAATACGGGATGTATCTTCAGCGGTTGATATCGGGGGATCTTGGCTTCTCGTTCCAGCAAAACCAGCCGATTGCCGCCATGATCGCTCAACGGCTTCCAAAGACTGTCTTGCTGGGTGTGCTTGCGACGACGCTCGCGGTCATCATCGCGGTTCCGCTCGGAGCTATCCAAGCAGTTCGGCGAAACCGTCCTGTTGATTACGCCATCACCGGCGTCGCACTGCTGGCATACGCTACGCCACTGTTCTTCCTAGGCATGATCCTCATTGTGATGTTTTCGCAGATCTGGCCTATTCTTCCACCGCAAGCACCACAGGGATTTACCGTGGGTGAGATCCTCCCGCAATGGCGAGGGCTGATTCTGCCAGTCATTACCTTGGCGGTCGTCGGAATCGCTGCGTTCACTCGCTACGTTCGCTCGACAATGGTCGACAATCTCAACGAAAACTACATTCGGACGGCCCACGCCAAGGGTCTTCCCGGTCGTCGGGTGACTGTGCATCACGCTCTAAGAAACTCGCTGTTCCCGGTTATCACGCTCCTTGGAATGTACATTCCAGGGCTCTTCTCAGGAGCGCTCGTAGTCGAGCAGTTGTTCAACTATCCGGGAATGGGGTTGATGTTCTGGCAGGCCACTCAGACGCGTGACTTCCCCGTGCTATTGGCATCCACGCTTATCGTCTCGTTTGCGACGGTTATTGGCGCGTTGCTCGCAGATATCTTCTACGCGGTGGCTGACCCACGAGTTCGGCTATCGGGAGGCAAATCATGACATTCCCGTCGGGTCCCGTTGACCCAACCACTGAGTCATCCGCTGCCCAACCGGTGGAGACACTCACGGAAGCAGACGCAAAGAAACGGCGTCGCCGCCCAGTCGGTCTTGGCAAACAAGGCGTTGCGGTGTTCTTTGAGAACAAGCTGGCTGTGTTCGGACTCGCTCTCGTGGTTTTTCTTGTCTTGTTCTCTTTCGTCGGTCCGCTGATCTACCAAACTGACCAAGTCCACACAGATCTATCCTCGGCGCACCTGGCTCCGGGCGAAGAAGGTTATCCGCTAGGCACCGATGGTGTTGGCTATGACCAACTCGGTCGACTCATGCTCGGTGGGCAGACGTCGCTGATCGTGGGACTAGCCGCCGGGCTGCTAGCGACGACATTCGGAACGATCTGGGGCGCAACCGCAGGTTTCATCGGGGGCTGGGTCGATGCCGTGATGATGCGAATCGTTGATGCGCTCATGTCAATTCCGGCTCTCTTCCTATTCATGCTGATCGCCACGATCATCACCCCCTCAGTACCTCTGTTGGTACTCGTTATCGGTGCGTTTGCGTGGCTGAATCCGGCCCGTATGGTTCGCGGTGACTCCATCGCGCTGCGCAGCCGAGAGTTCGTGACCGCTATGCGCGGGATGGGCGGTGGTCCGCTGAGGGCTGTGCGAACTCACGTCGTGCGGAATGCAATTGGAACCGTCATCGTGAATGCGACATTCCAGGTGGCGGATGCGGTTCTGTACGTGGCTTACCTATCGTTTCTCGGGCTCGGGGTGCCACCGCCTGCTGCCAACTGGGGCGGAATGCTCTCCACGGGACTGGGGGAGATCTACTCAGGCCATTGGTGGCTGATCTTCCCACCCGGTATCGCCATCATTGTTCTCGTACTTGCCTTCAACTTCGTTGGAGACGGTCTTCGGGATGCATTCGAAGTTCGATTGAGGAAGCGGTGACCGATATGAGGCACGACAGCAATGCTCTGCTCACCATCCGCGACTTGCACGTCGAGATCCCACAACGCAAGGGCCATGTGAGCCCGCTACGCGGTGTTGACCTGGACGTGCGCGCTGGCGAAACGCTGGGAATTGTCGGAGAGTCTGGGTCTGGGAAAACGATGACGGCTCTGGCCGTCATGGGGCTACTACCCGGCAATGGACGGGTGGCCGACGGCTCTATCGTCTTCGATGGACAAGACCTCGTCACTGCTGACCCGGCAGACGTCCGGCGCCTCCGCGGGACCGAGATGGGCATGATCTTCCAAGATCCGATGACGTCATTGAACCCGACGATGACCATCGGGAACCAGATCGGCGAGTCCCTGCGCGTCCATAAAGGTGCATCAAAAGCAGAAGCTCGGGACCGGGCGATCGAGATCATGCGCCGGGTGGGAATGCCCCGCGCGGATAAGATCTGCGACGACTATCCACACCAGTTATCTGGGGGAATGCGTCAGCGTGCCATGATCGCCATGGCCCTGGTCTGCCACCCGAAGCTCTTGATCGCAGACGAACCAACGACAGCGCTGGATGTCACGACTCAGCTGCAGATCTTGGATCTGCTTGACGAACTGAAGGAAGAATTTGGTTCGGCCGTCATCCTGGTGACCCACGATCTGGCAGTTGTTGCGGGCCGTGCGGACACAGTCGCAGTAATGTATGCCGGCCGGGTGATGGAGCAAGCGCCTGCTGGCCCCTTCTTTGAGTCGCCGGAGCATCAATACACGCGGGCGCTGCTCGCTGCACTCCCTGAACGCGCAACGAATTCCAAAGCGCGGCTTTACTCAATTCCGGGTTCGCCGCCGAATCTCCTAGATGAGATTGCTGGCTGCCCGTTCGCGCCCCGATGTGAGCGTGCGACTGATCGATGCCGCACGGAGACGCCAGAGCTCACCGGGACTGTCCATAAGACGGCGTGCTTCCACCCAGGTGGCGAGAAGTTAACGGCGGGGGTGCTGGAGGACCGCCCGACTGCGGAACAAGCTGGCGCGGATATCGTTCTGGATGTTGACGGAGTTTCAAAGGTGTTCCCCGCCCTAGGCGGCACATTTGTCCGGCGCCAAGTCGGTGAGGTTTCAGCCGTCGATGACGTGTCTTTCACTGTGGGACGCGGTGAGACGTTTGGTCTCGTGGGGGAATCCGGCTGTGGCAAGTCCACGCTTGGACGTGTGATCGCGGGACTGGACGAGCCCACGAAGGGGAGTGTCAGTGTCGATGGCGATGACGCAACAAAGCTGAAGGGACGCGGTCGAACCGAGTTTCATCGCAAGATTCAGATGATGTTCCAAGATTCTGCGGCGGCAATGGATCCTCGCATGAGAGTCGATGAGATCATTGCCGAGCCGCTAGCAGTCCAGAAGATTGGATCGCGAAGATCTCGCCGCGAAACTAGCGAGGAGCTAGTCGACCAGATCGGACTTCCGGAAGACTCCCTGGAGCGTTATCCGCACGAGTTCTCTGGCGGTCAGCTGCAACGAATCGGACTAGCGCGTGCGCTCGCGCTCAACCCCGACGTCATCGTGTGCGATGAGCCGGTTTCGGCGCTTGATGTATCGGTGCAGGCACAGGTTCTGAACCAAATGCGTGAACTCCAAGAGGAGTATTCACTGTCATACCTCTTCATCAGCCACGATTTGGCCGTCGTGCGCTACATGTCCGACCGTATCGGAGTTATGTACCTTGGCGTATTGGTCGAAGTTGGAGCAGCCGATGACGTCAGTGACCGTCCGCTTCATCCTTATACCAAGGGGCTCATTGACGCGGTACCCCGAATCGATGAGGCAAGCGATGGTCCGCGTGAGCGTTTCAAAATCGAGGGTGAGCTTCCTTCCGCAATGGACCCGCCGAGTGGTTGTCGGTTCAGAACGCGGTGCCCCCTGGCGCAGGATATCTGCGCGGAGGTGCGGCCGGAACTCAAACAGCACGGGACGAGTAAGGACGGTTGGCCGCATCTGGTGGCGTGTCACTTTCCTCTTAATCAGCACGCAGCTGATGCTGTGTCGACCTAGTCGCAGCCGTCCGGACCGCAGGCCTGTCCGGAGGGGTCATCGTTTAGCAGCGTGATGGGGCTGGGATTCGATTCCTCCCAGACTCGGGTGAGAACCTCAACGAACGTCTCCGTTGGCTGCGCTCCGGCGAGACCGTATTTCTGGCCGAGAACGAAAAATGGCACGCCACTGACCTGAAGCTGTTGAGCCGTCTTGATGTCATCTCGCACGTCGGCGGCAAATGCAGACTTGTCACGGAGGACGGATTCTGTCAGGTCGCTCGGCAAGCCCGCTCGATCCGCCATGACTCGAAGGTCGTCGTCGGTACCGATGTCGAGCCCGTCGCAAAAATGCCCTGCGAGTAGTGATTCCTTCATCTCTCCGCTTTTGCCGACCGTGGCTGCTGCGTGGAGGAGTCGGTGAGAGTGGAAGGAGTTGGCGACCTTTAATCGATCGAAGTCATAGGTGAGTCCCACCTCGGCGGCGTGTTCTGTCACCTGGGCAAGCATTTGATCGATGCTGTTGTCGTCGAGTCCTTTCGACTCCATCAGATAGTCCTTCTCCGTGCCGGGGTACGTGGCGGGAAGCTGTGGATCTAGCTGATAGCTGTGCCACCGAACATTGATGTGCTCGGCGAAGGGGAGCTGCTCTAATGCCGCCTCGAATCGCCGCTTGCCGATGTAGCACCACGGGCATGCAATGTCGGAAAAGATGTCGACGTCCAGGGTCTGTGTCATGACGTCAGTCAATCACGAGAAGCGCGTTGTGACTCGAGACGGCCTTAACATGTCGTATCTCACGTAATTAGATAAGGCTATTGCGTAAACCCCTTACGTAAATGGCGATACCGGAGCATGACGCAGGAGCACCCAATGACGAGTAGCCAACAACGCGCACGTAACGTTGTGGCGTGCTTTGAGGTGCTCCGAGATCTGGGTAGCGCGACAGCCTCGGACATTGCTAAGGCGACAGGGCTTTCTCGCCCGACTTCGCAGACAATCCTTCGCGAACTTGTGGAGAAGGGACTCGCTACTGAAGGTGAGGAGAAGCCACTCGCTGGACCGGGGAGGCCGGGAGCTCGTTATCGGTTCGAACCTCGCTCCAAGGTTGCGTGTTTCGACATCACGGATCTTTCGGTTCGAGTCGGAATTGCCGATCTCACGGGAGCGTACCGACTATATGAGCGGCATGAGTTTTCATCGGGAGTGCAAACGAGGGAGGCGCTTGCCGAGACCGTTGAGGATTTCTTGAAGACGAGTCCCCATGCCGAGGATCTGATCTCGATAGTCGTCTCAACGCCAGGCGTCGTCGATCCGGCAGGCTCCTTTCTGCGGGTGAACGCTTTTCCGGAGTTCAATGGCTACGGTGTTCGGGATGTCTTGCCATTGCCAGACTGCGAAGTGGTGCTGGAGAACACCGTCAATATGGCGACCTTGGCTGAGGCGCGCATGGGGGTGGCTCAGGGGTATGACAATGTCGTGTTGGCTCACATGTCTGGGGGGATTAAGGCGGGCCTGCTGCTGGGCGGACGGCTGCATCGTGGTACGACCTTTGCCGCCGGAGAAAGCTCCTACTTATCTTTGCCGGGGGTCTTTGCCAGGGCTTCCGTTATGTCTCGGCTCAATGAGCTCCTGGACTCCACGATCGATGGGGCTACTCGATCTCGGACCCTAGAGGAAATTGCTGCGACCGTTGCGCCGCTCCTTGCGCTGACAGTGGCCACAGTCGATCCAGCCCTGGTCGTACTAACCGGACCAGATGCACGCGCGGGGCACGAGCTACTTCAGCCGCTGCAGGTCGAGTTATCTCAGCTCTTCACTTCTGCGTCACCTCCGCCGTTAACATTGACCGAGCTCGGCAGCGACGGTCCGATGTTTGGGGGCCTGATTGCGGCGATTGAGAATGCCACCTCGGCTCTTCTGTCCGGATATATTCCTCCGGCACCCCCTCTCCGTAAACTCACGAAAGATTGGGAGAAATACGCATGACGATTCGCATTGGTGTCATTGGCGCCGGAGCACGATGCCGGTTGGCGAGGCACGCGGAACAGGTGGGTGGCGAAATTGTTGTGGCCGCCGATACCTCACCGCAGGGCGCCCGCCGAGTCAAAGATCGCCTCGGGCCGGATGTCACGCACGTCAACTCGACGGCCGAGGTAATTTCAGTCGGCGTGGACGCCGCGTTTGTGACCTCGCCAGACGACACCCACGCTGACATCACGTGTGAGCTGCTTCGTGCCGGGGTGCCGGTTTACCTTGAAAAACCAATCGCCATCACGATCGCCGATGCGGACCGAGTCTTGCAGACGGCGTATGAAACCGGAACGAAACTCTACGTCGGGCACAACATGCGGCACATGCATGTGGTGCGGTTGATGCACGACATCATCCAGCGGGGTGAGATCGGCGAGGTAAAGGCGATCTGGACTCGCCACTTCGTGGGCCACGGGGGTGATTACTACTTCAAGGACTGGCATGCCACCCGGGAACACGGCACCGGCTTGTTACTACAAAAGGGCGCCCACGATATTGACGTTATGCATCTCCTGGCGGGCTCGGCGACCCGCGAAGTAACCGCAATGGGCGACCTCATGGTCTACGGCAACGTCACCGATAGGCGCGACAACTCGGACGAGCTCATGGGTGACTGGTTCGACTACGACACGTACCCGCCGGCAAAACAGCACAGCCTCAACCCCGTCATAGACGTCGAGGACATTTCGATGATGTTGATGCGGATGGACTCCGGCGTTCTCGCAAGCTACGAACAATGCCACTTCAGTCCCGATTACTGGCGGAACTACACCATCATTGGCGACGAAGGGCGAATTGAGAACTTCGGTGACTCCGAGGGCGGAGTCGTCCGGCTGTGGAACAAGCGCAGCGAATACCGCGAACGCGGTGACAAGGAGTACGCCATTCGTGGCGATGCCGAAGGGCACGGTGATGCCGACGTACTTACAGTTGCCGAATTCATCCGGTTCATCACTGACGGTGGTCCAACTGAGACTTCGCCGTTGAGCGCACGGGATGCCGTCGCGGCAGGTATTGCCGCTACAGAGTCGCTTCGGTCAGGTGCGGCGCCAATGGCGGTACCCCAAATTTCCAAGGAGCTTGCTGAATATTTCGCGTCCCACCAACAGCGCTAGCCTCTGAGGAAGACCCCGGAAGCTCTAGCGGCGCTTGAACTTGGCTCGAACGGCGTGCCAGCCACGGCGAACCCGCTCGCGCTGCTCTGCGCGTAGGTCTGCGCGTGTGGGTTTGCGTCCGAGTTTGAGCGCGAGGTGATCGGGATTGACGTGGGTCGCCGTCGCGAGCGTCCGCAGGAATGCGCGCGGCCCTTGGCGAACGGATTCTTTGACCCGAGCCCGCCAGATCTCTGACGAATTCGCGTTGCTGGACAAGGCGCGCCACAGATGCTCACCTGGTCGGCCCAAGGCGCGATCTTCGCGGTCGGTCGCAAAAGCCAAGGCGACCCGAGCACCTAGGGATTCGGCTAGTTCGTCGATCTCCTGTTTGACCTCGTCGGTGGCGGTTGTCCAGGACGCTTCGACGTCGAAGACACCACGGCCGAACGGGTCCCGCGCGGCGTGAGCAAGCATGATGATTCGCTGGTGACGAAGGCTGGGGACCGCGCATTCGGCGGATCCCAACTCGACACTCGAGTGCTCATCCCACAGCTGGTCAAAGACTTCCTGTGGGCTGAGATCAAATCCGGGAAAGCTGCGGTGCACGTCGACGGTTCCCCAACGGGGGTTGTAGTGGGTCGCAGCGTGGCCAAAAATGCTGCCGTACTCAAAGCGCGTGTACAGTTCCCAACCGAGCTGCGTGAGCGCCTGCTGATAGGCCGTCACGCGAGCTGGATCGACAAGGACATCGCAATCGCTCGGTGCGCTGCGACCATCAGCGAGATCGGGGTGCAAGGCTTCACCTTTGATGTGCAGTATTCTGACATCGGCGGTGTTAGCGATGAACTGCAAACACGCATGGGCTAATCGGCGATGGACTCCCGCAGGTACCTCGGCCGATGACGTCATGGCTCCATCGTAGCGAGCCAAAGCAAATGCCAATGAGGAGTCTTGGGGAGGTGGGTCTGGATGGATCGCAAATACTCCGCACTACCGTGGGCGAGTGAGTTCGACGGTGCGACGCTGTGGGTCGCGCCTCTACCGCAAGGGCCCGTCCTCCAGCTTGATGGAGTCGCACCCAGCATCATGCAAATGCTTTCCGAGTCGCCCGAACCTCTGAACGTCAATGAGCTCATCGACAGATTGGAAGGCGCCGGACTGCCGGTGCCCGAGGAGGCTCACGACCAGGTCAGAGCCTTCCTTGAGTCGGCGGTTACTTACGAGATTGTCGCGGTTACTGCCGCTGGCTAGGCGAGGCAGAAATCAATGTTGCCGACGGCAATGAACTGCCAACCACACCTCGTCGCGTCACCAAAAACAGCACTCGGAGCGCTGTAGGTCAGAGTCAGTGATGTGAAAGGCGATTGGCCGCGCGTCGACATGGTATTGAGCCACGCCCTGTGGTTAGACGGAGAATCAGCAGTGCGCTCGAAATACTCTCCGGCGTTGCCCATCCTCTTGTTAGCCGACTGCATATCGCCGGTCATCGACCACGGCTGATCAAGTGCGATTCGGTCAACGTACCGACCGTACTGGTTCTGGCCCCCGGTGCGGATCGCGGTGATGTCGTGAAGCTGAAGGTCAGCTTTCGAAACCGGTTCGCTGAACGTGAAGGTCACCCTGGATGTTGTCTGGTAGCCAATGTTAAGCACCAGTGCCTGGTGCGTCGCCGACAATCCGCCGATGTTGTAGGGACGGACACGAGCGATACGGACCCGCTATTCGTCGAGGGGCTCCAGTTGCCGTATTGGAAGCACCCGTGGCATCGGCTTGAGGCAAAGGCTGGGGCGGTCGTCGACGCGATAATGGCCGGCAGGGCCCAGGCAGCGCCTGCGGCAACGGAGCGGCGGGAAGGGAGAGAGGACCGGTTATCAGGTGCGGTAGACATGGAGAACCCCTGAAGAGATCAATTGAAGGATGTATACAGTATTAAGCTACCACTGAAAGGTCGGGTCGGTTCATGAGGGCAAGTGTCAGATCGAGGCAGCGTCTCTCGCCGCCCGATGGCGCGGAGACCTTGACGTCCGCGGGGTGGGTCAGCTCGACGTGTGCCAGAACCGTCTCGACGGAGAGGGGATTGGCGATGGTGCCGCCCCACATGCGGGCAGTTTCGGCGACGGTGAGGTCGGTCGGGGTCCCTCCAGGACCTCCATGAGTGAGGTTTTGCCGGCGCCGTTGGTGCCGAGGATGGCGAACAGTTCGCCACGGCGGATCTGCAGCGAAGCGTCGCGTACGGCGGTGTGGGCCTGTGAGCCCGAGCCGTAGGTGCGAGAGACGTGTTGCGCGTCGACGATGATGTCGTTGTTCATGACTTAACGGTCTCGCGGGTTTCGGCCGCTTAGCGCTGAGCATTGTTATGAGGTTGTGTGAGAAATTCACACGGCCGCGTGGATTCCTCAGGCGCGGGCAGTTATGGGGTGAGCAGCACCTTGATTGCGCGGCGCTCATCCATCGCCGCATAGGCGTCGGCGACGTCGGAGAGTGGGAGGCGGAGGTCGAAGACCTTGCCGGGCCGGATAGCGCGCGAAAGGACCATGGGCAGGAGCTCGGGCAGGTAGGCGCGCACGGGTGCGACACCGCCCGCAAGGCCCACGTTGCGCCAGAACATGTGCGACTGGTTAATGCCATCGATGTGCGGCAGCCCCACCCAGCCGACGCGGCCGCCGGGCCGAGCGCTTTGCAGCGCTTGATCAACGCTCGTCTGGGTACCGACGCACTCCAGGACGGCGTCGGCGCCGATGCCGTTTGTGAGCTCGCGGACGGCCGCGATTCCCGCGTCGCCGCGCTCGGCGATGATGTGAGTGGCGCCAAACTCCCGAGCCAGCGCCTGCCGTTCGGGGTATTTGCTCATCGCAATGATCGTCTCAGCGCCGCGGATCTTGGCGGCAAGGACACCGGATAGTCCCACCGCGCCATCGCCCACGACGGCGACGCTGCAGCCCTCTGTCACGCCTGCGCTCACGGCCGCATGCCATCCGGTGCACATGACGTCCGATAGCGAGAGCAGGTCGGCGATGAGGTCGTCGTCCGTGGGCGTCTCCTCGACGGCGACGAGCGTGCCGTCGGCGTAGGGGATGCGGATGTACTCGGCCTGGCAGCCATCGTAGCCGCCGCCGTTTTCGCAATTGGCCTGCTGGCCAACGCGGCAGGTCGCGCAGGTGCCACAAGAGTAGAGGAAGCCGCCGACGACGAACTGCCCGGGCGAGACCGTCGTGGTTTCGCTGCCGACCGCTTCGACGATCCCAACGTATTCGTGCCCGATTGGGCTCGGGCGGTCGGTCGGATTGATGCCGCGATAACGCCAGAGATCCGAACCGCACACGCACGTCGCAACGGTGCGCACGATGGCGTCGGCCGGGTCGATGATGCGGGGGTCCTCGCGCTCTTCGTAGCGCACGTCGTCTTTGCCGTACAGCACTGCACCAAACATGCCTTCAGTTTACTCCGCTACGACGTTATGCACAGGTTGAGGAAGGTTCTGTTTATAGTCGTTTGATGCCGGTAGCGTTCACAGCATGACAAAGAGATTCACGTCAGTCGCCCTCGCTGCGTTTCTGCTCGCCACTCCTCTCGTTGCCTGCGCTCCGAACGATCCGCCAACCACGCTCCCGGCGCCGAGCCCATCACCGACGACCCACTCAACCCCCGCCGCATCACCTACGACGTCCGCGCCTAGCCCCACGGCGTCGGCCTCGCCCAGTCCGACACAGCCGGAAGGCGGCGATGGCCTCATCGTCGGGGCGAAGATCTCGGAAGACGATCTTCTTGCCGCTACGGGCTTCGCTGAACCGCCCACGCAGCCCGATCTGAGGGAACGCGGAGATGCGGCGGGGAGCGCCGCCGGGCAGTACTACTACCAGCTGTGGGAATACGCGATCCATCGCGGGGAGCCCGGAGTCCTTGACGGCGACATCTTCGTCTCGTGCCGAGACTGCCAGGCGCTGCAGGACTATGCCCGCAGTCAACAGGATGAGACCGTCATCCAGATTCGGGAAAACGTCGCCGTCGACGTGACGGGGATTTCAGAGAATCCGCAGAATCCCGCGCTTGCCAACGTCGATCTGTTCAAGAGCGGCGGCCGCCTCATCACCTACGATCGGCAAAGCCAGACGATTGTCGCCGTCGTCCCGAACTTCATGAACGTCACGACCTCGGTTATTGGCTACAGCACGGAGCTGGGCTGGATCCCCGTCGTCCTAGCCCTCGCGCCGGAATCCTAAGAGCGGTAGTAGCGGAAGTACTCGCAGACGACGAGTTCGTCGTCTGCCATCCGATAGCCCCAAAACTCCTCGTGGGCAGCGCGCCACTGGGCGACCGATTCAAACCCTTCGCCCTCATCGAAGGCGAACTGCTCGGTGATGGACCCGATGGGGACGATGTCGACGGCGGTCGTCTCGATGACGCCCACGGGTTGGTCTTCCGAATCGACGAGATTGCCGAGCTGTCCCACCCGGGGCAGTGGCTCACCTCCGGTGAGGTAATCGGCGTGCAGCGAACTCGTGGCGGTCTTAGCCCCCGCCTGGATGGCCGCAACGAGCTGGTCGCGTAGCGGACCGGGATAGGCGAATTCTTCGGCCGGCAGATGGTCCGTATCCCAGGGGTGGACCTCGCCGGCCAGGGCAGGCAAGATCCGGGTCTGCAGCAGGGGCGCGAGGTCGTCGGGCAGGGCGCTCGCGGGATCGAGCCAGCGCAACTCCGCGATTTCGGCGGCCGCGCGGGGCAGTTCGGTGATCGGCTCGCGTACGACGAACGCGGTACCGTGCACGTCCCGCCCGGATTCATTGGCTGCCGCCGTGCGCCACATGCCGATCAGCTCCAGATCCTCTGGCATGAGGAGCAGACCGACTTCCTCGCGGATCTCCCGCAGCGCGGTCTGCCGGGGCTGCTCGCCAGGCTCGGGCTTGCCTCCGACGAGCATGAAACGATTCGTGCCGCGCTTGCGAGCGGTGAGGATTCGGCCGTCAACGTCGGTGAACACGACAGCCGAGGTGTAGATCGGGGCTGGAGAAGTCATCGCCTCCAGACTAGTGCGCGCGCGCGCAAGGCCCGGCACTGTCATATGTTCAACATATGTCCCCCTCACCGCTTGTCGTTGCGATCATCGGCGCCGGGCCTCGCGGCCTGAATTGCCTCCAGTCTCTTGCCAGCGCGTGGCGCGACCTCGATTGCCCCATCGACGTTCACCTCTTCGGCGCCCTCGATGCCGACGGCGTGCGCGTCGCGGGAGCCGGTAGTGCCTTCGCGCCCGATCAGCCGGACTACCTCCGTTTGAACGCCAAGCGGAGCATCATCGACATGTTCTACCCGGCTCGGCGCGACGGCGTTGAGCCGATCGGAGAGACGTTTTCGGATTGGCTCGACGACGTTGATCCGGCCTGGCACGGCGTCGACTATCCGCCGCGCGCCCGCGTCGGGACCTACCTGGGCGAGAGCTATCGATTCCTGCGCTCGCGGCTACCCGCAGCCATGCACCTCACCGAGCACGGCCCGGCGACGTCGGTGCGGCGAGCGAATGATGGCGGCTGGGACGTTGATAGCGATGCCGCGAGCGTCTACGCCCATGAAGTCATGCTCGCGCTCGGGCACTCCACTGATCGGCCCGCTGCGCTGAGCCCGGAGGTCGTCGCGCCCATCCCTGTGATCGGAGCGGTCTATCCCGTGAGCCGGCTCGAGGCGATCAGACCGGGCGCGACTGTCGTCGTGCGCGGCGCGGCCCTCACCTTTATTGACGCCTCGCTCGCGCTCACCGAGGGGCGCGGCGGCAGCTTCGAACGTGACGAGGAAGGCCGCCTGCACTACCGGCGCGGCGGCAACGAACCCGCAGCGATCCTCCCGATCGCTCGCCAGGGCAGATTCCTCGACGTCAAGCCCCCGGCCGGACTGCTTGCCACCTTGATTGGCGAGGACGGCGTCGCTCGTGCGGATGCGAGCGTGCGCGCTTCGCAGGATCCGCTGGAGCTGCTCTCACGCATCGGCGCCATCATCGAGGAGGCCGGCGGCGATTCCGCCGAGGCGGTGACCGATCCCGAGCCCGCGCCTGGTGAAGCCTCAGCCCAGCTGCGAACTTCGATCGAGGTGGCGCGCGGCCGGCAAGAATCGAGCCAGGGGTCAATCGTCGGCGCGGTGTGGACGACGATGTATGACGCGATTATTGAAACGCTCGCGCATCGCGAGTGGCCCGATGAGCAGTGGCGCGAATTCCTGCGGGTCGATGCCCTGATGGAACGCCGCGGTTTTGGGCCGCCGCCGATCAACGGCGAGAAACTCCTTGCCCTGATCGAGGCGGGCATCGTCGATACGTCCTGGCTTGATGCCGGCATCGGACAGGGCGAGCTCACCGAGCAAGAGCGCTTGGTCGACGTCGTGATCGACGCTGTCTTGCCGCCGTCGGGATTCTGGTCCGGCGCCTATCCCGCGCTCGCGCCGATCGAGGAATACCTTGGTGTGTTTGCTGCGAAGGGGGCGGGCGGCGAGCGTCGTGGCGTCCGTATCGCGCCCGACGCCTCGGTGCTCTCGGCGGCCGGCGAGGCCATCCGGGGCCTTGCCGCGGTCGGGCGGATTACCAATGACTGGGTGCTCGGCCACGACACGCTCGAGCGGCGGATGGATCCCCGCCCGGAGCGTTGGGCGCAGCGCCTGGCTCAGTCGCCGTAGTCAGCAAAAACCCGCCGGGCCGCGCCGTCGAGCGTCAGCTGGCCACCGTGCGGCACGATCCACTGCGGGCGGGTGTGCCCGAACGGCACGCCCGCGACGCCGACGACGTGCGGCGCGTAGGTGGCGAGCGCCTCGCCCGTGAGCCGAATGAGGTCGGCGCGATAGGTGGCAGCTTCCTCAGGCGTGGGGGAGTGGGTGAATGACGTCGCGGGCGGCCGCGCGAAGACGAGGCCGGCGAGCCGTTCCAGGACGCCGCGAATCCCGAGCGCCCGCAGGAACTCGAAGTAGTACGCCTGCGAGATGATCTCCTCGCTGGTTTCCAGCAGCAGGATCGCGCCATCGAGGTAATCGTCCCTCGGGAACGTCCCCGCCAGCAGGATGTCTTTCAGGACTTCGACGCAGCCCCCGTAGGTGTGCCCACTGACGCGCACCTCGGGTCCGAACCACTGCCAGTCCTCGGTAGCTCGGCGCTCGCGGAAGTCGGTGAGCGCGCGCGGATCGAGCCAGTCGTAGCCGAAATCTTCGCTCTCACCCGGCTCGGTGAGCTCGAGCTCACCGCCGTCCCGCAGCGCCGCGAGCAGCGAGGTCGCGTGCACCTCATCGACGTGCGGTCCCGGCCCGAGCTGCACCTGGGTCGAGCCGCCGTAGAAGCTTGCCACGCCCGCGCGCGTGAGAAACGTATGGAGGTGGGTGTTGTCGGAGTAGCCGAACACGAGCGTTGGGCGCTCCCGCGCGACGTCCACATCGAGGTGGGGGATGACGGTGATCTGGTCCTCGCCCCCGATCGTCGCAAGGATCGCGCCGATAGACTCATCGCGCATCGCGGCCATGAGGTCGGCCGCCCTATCCTCGGGCCGCGCCCCCAGCTGCCGCGTCGTGGGGTATTCGACGAGTTCCGCGCCCGTGAGTGCCGCAAGCCGCGCCATTGCCTGTTCGTGAACGGCCGGCGCGAAACCGGGCGCCGCAAACGAGGGAGACAGGACCGCGATCGACTGCCCGGCGGCGAGCTTCGGCGGCTGGATGAGCGTCACAGCGCGGCCAGGCGCTCGGTCAGCCCGAGCTTGACGGTCGGCCACTCGGCCGCGGTGATGGAGTAGACGGCCGTATCGCGCAGCACGCCCGAGACGATCCGGTGCGAGCGCAGCACCCCGTCGAGCTTCGCGCCGAGTTTCTCGATCGCGCGCCGCGAGCGGAAGTTATGGAAATGCGCCCGAAACTCCACGGCGATGCAGTCGAGCTCCTCAAAGGCGCGCGTCAGCAGCAACAGTTTCGTTTCGGGATTGACGTGGCTGCCCTGCGCCTCACGCGCGATCTCGGCAGCCATATCGCTCGGTTGTGGAACCGGCGCGTACCACAGCCCGGTCACTCCTTCGGCGGCGCGCGCTAGCGCAGCCGCATCGCTCTCGTGTAGCCCCCTCAGGCGGACGCGTTGGCCGGTCAAGGGAGGCGTCGCCGCAAACTCGGTCATGGCGTCAGTGTAGGGCTCCCTCACACCCGCGACCAGGCCCCTGAAGGAGTGACAAGGGGGTAAATTTGGGTGAGACCAATTCTTGGCGGAAGGGCTAACGTGTCGACACTGGTAGTCGGAGTCGCGGGTGGAACCGGTAGCGGAAAAACGACGCTGACGCGGGCGCTGATCGAGCGCTTCCCAGGAAAGACGAGCGTCATCTTTCACGACAATTACTACAAGCGTCACGATGAGTTGACCTACGCGGAGCGTTCCAAGCTCAACTACGACTCTCCCGAGGCCTTCGATAACGCCCTCATGGTCGAGCAGATGAAGCACCTCATCGCCGGAAACCCCATCGACTGCCCGGTCTATGACTACACCATCCATAACCGCTCGGAAGAAACTCAGCGCATCGAGCCGGCCCCCGTCCTCATCGTCGAGGGCATCCTCATCTTCGCCGAACCCGAAATCTGCGACCTCATCGACATCAAGCTCTACGTCGATACCGATGCCGACGTGCGCATCCTGCGCCGCATCAAGCGCGACGTCGTCGAGCGCGGCCGCACCCTGGAATCAGTCGAGAAGCAGTACCTCACGACGGTGAAGCCGATGCACGAGCTCTATGTGGAGCCCTCCAAGGGGCGCGCGGATCTCATCATCCCCGAGGGCGGCCATAACCTCGTCGCCCTCGACATGCTTATCCACCGGATCGATCGCCAACTCGCCTAGGGGTTCTGCGCGCCGGTCTCCCACTCGTCGGGGCGCCCAATCGAGCGGATCGATGGGGTAAAAACGGACATCAGCCAGCCGGTAACAAACAGCGAAATCATGACGATCATCGTCGGCACGTGCCCCCAGTGGTCGAGCCCGAGGCCGGCGAGGAGGGGAGCGAAGGGCATGAGTCCCATGGTGACCATCCCCATGACCGAGGTGATCGCCCCCATTTTCGAGTTGGGGATCATCGCCATGAAGTAGCCGCCGAGCGCTGAGTTCACCGGGCCGAGCGCGATAGCTCCGAGGCACGCTGCCGCAATAATGACCGGTATCGATGAGGTGATGGCGAGGAGTGCATTGAAAGCAACGGTCCACCCGATCCCGACGACAAAAATCGTTCCGACGCGCATGCGTGCGGTGATGCTGGGTGCCGCGAACGACCCCAGCAGCATCCCCACGCCGAGGGCCGCACTCACGAAACCAATCGTTTCGGGACCGACGCCGCGGTTGCGCAGTGATAGGACGAGCGTTGAGAACACGCCATTGATCCCAATATTGAGCAGGGCAGCAATGGCGATAAACCGTTGCACCGTCGAGTGGGCTTTGAGCCACGCGACGCCCTCCCTGACCTGGGCGCGCCACGTCGTTGGTTCGGCATCGGGGGAGCGCGGCGTGAGGTCCGTTCGGATGAGGCGGGTCGTCACCCATGCCATCGCGTGGCCGATCGTTTCCGCGATGAAGGGAGCAACGGTCGACAACGCGAGAAGAAAACCGCCCAGCGGGCCGGAGGCCAGGGACAGCACGGCCTCGCGTCCCTGGTTCGCCGCCATGGCGGACGGTAGTTGCTCCTTGCGCACGAGCTGTTTGATCACCGTGTTTGAGACCGCGCCAAAGATCCCCGAGCGGGCTCCCGCAACGAGAGCGAGGACGAGGAGCGAGCCAAAGGTGAGCAGGTCGGTTAGATAGAGGATGGCCCCAGCTCCCCACGTCACCAATCCCACAACATGCCCGAGCAGCAGCAGATTTTTGCGGTCCATCCGATCCGCCAGCAGCCCACCGGGAACCATGAGCCCCACACTCGCCGCCGATGAGACGAATCCGATGACCCCTGCTTGAGTGAGGGATCCGGTGACGGCGAGGGTGATGAGGGGCATCGCGAAAGCACGAATGGCGGAGCCCGCATCGGCGATGAAATCGCCGATAAACCATAGGAGGTAATCACGGTTACGCCACAGGCTGTGACCGCCCTTTGGTGGCATGTCGTGGTTGGTCATGACCTCAGAGTAGAAGGGAAAAATGAGATATGCAAGATTTCTTGCGCAATGTTTGTGGAATAAAGGGTACGATGCTTTTACCATGGTCGTATGGAGACTCGCGATGCCGATGTGATCAAGTGTCTGCTCAACCCTGTTCGGTATGACCTTTTCATTGGGCTGCAGTTGCGGCAGGAGCCGCAACGGGTCTCGGACTTGGCCGCTCTTGTCGAAAAGCCGGTCAACTCGGTTTCTTATCACCTGTCCGAATTGGAGCGCCGCGGCCTGGTGCGTAAGGTTGCACCCGAGCCCGGCCGCGATTCGCGCGAGACTCGGTATGTCGCGCGTGATGAGGGTTTGTTTGTTCACCTCGACAGGGATGACGACGAGGCCGCTCCGCTCGTTGCTGCGGTATCCCAGCTCCTTCAAGGGGAAGCCGCTTTGGTGGCTCGCTATCGCAAGCGAGCGATGGCTCGCGCTGGCGATCATGCCGATCGAATCAATGTTGGGCAGTACTTCCTATATCTAACCGATGAGCAGGAAAAACAACTGCACGATGACTTAGAGGACATTTTTGAGCGAGCCCGGCAGGCGAGTGATGCCAACAGGGACGCTGCTAGCGAATCCGGCGAGTATTCGCGTTCATTCCTTCGTCTCGAATTCTTCCCCTTGCTCGACGAGGAGGGGAAAGACGCGAAGGGCTGACCGTCCTCCGGTCAACTGGCGGGGCCTGACGTCCCTCCTTCGATAACCTAAGGCTGTAACCCGAGTGAAGAGGACTCATGGCGACAATCATTTACACCTATACCGACGAAGCTCCGATGCTCGCGACGCACTCGCTGCTCCCCATCATCGAAGCCTTTGCGAAGACCGCTGGCGTCGACATCGAAACGCGTGACATTTCGCTGTCGGGCCGTATTCTGGCCGCCTTCGCTGACAAGCTCCCGGATGACCAGAAGGTGGCTGACGCGCTTGCCGAGCTCGGCGATCTGGCGAAGAAGCCGGAAGCCAACATCATCAAGCTTCCCAACATTTCTGCGTCGATCCCGCAGCTCAAGGCCGCTATTGCCGAATTGCAGTCCCAGGGATTCGACCTGCCGGACTACCCGGATAATCCGGAAACTGACGAGGATAAGGATGCCCGTGCTCGCTACGATGCGGTCAAGGGCAGCGCGGTCAACCCCGTTTTGCGTGAGGGGAACTCCGATCGCCGCGCTCCTATCGCGGTGAAGAACTTCGCTCGCAAGCACCCCCACCGGATGGGGGCATGGAGCTCGGATTCCAAGACTGAAGTCGCGACGATGGGCGTCGATGACTTCGCCTCAAACGAGAAGTCCGTCATCATTCCCGCTGACGACACCCTGACGATTCAGCTCAAGAGCTCTGACGGCGAGACGATCGTGTTGAAGGACAATCTTAAGGTCCTGGAAGGCGAAGTCGTTGACGGCACGTTCATGTCGGCGAAGAAGCTCGATGAGTTTCTCGCCGAGCAAGTCAAGCGCGCCAAGGATCTCGACGTCCTGTTTTCCGTGCACCTGAAGGCCACGATGATGAAGGTCTCCGACCCGATCATCTTCGGCCACGTCGTCAAGGCCTACTTTGCCGATGTCTTTGATACCTACGGCGACCAGCTGGCTGCTGCTGGACTCTCCCCGAACGACGGCCTCGGAGCCATCTTCGCGGGCCTGGAATCCGGCAAGGTCGACAACGCCGTAGAAATCAAGGCCGCTTTCGACAAAGCCCTGCAGGACGGGCCGCGCCTTGCCATGGTGAACTCCGATAAGGGCATCACCAACCTTCACGTACCCTCCGACGTCATCGTCGATGCCTCCATGCCGGCGATGATCCGTACCTCCGGCCACATGTGGGGGCCGGACGGCGAAGAAGACGACACGATCGCCGTGATCCCGGATTCTTCCTACGCCGGTGTCTACCAGGCGGTAATCGAGGACTGCCAGGCACACGGCGCCTTTGATCCGACGACGATGGGCTCGGTTCCCAACGTTGGCCTCATGGCACAAAAGGCCGAGGAATATGGCAGCCACGATAAGACCTTCGAGATCCCGGCCGACGGCACTGTCGAGGTCGTGAACTCCGCGGGCGATGTTCTCATCTCCCACGAGGTGGAGGCCGGCGATATCTGGCGCGCCTGCCAGACGAAGGACGCCCCGATTCGCGACTGGGTCAAGCTTGCCGTCACGCGCGCTCGCCTTTCCGATACGCCGGCGATCTTCTGGCTCGATGAGGACCGCGCGCACGATGCGAACCTCATCGAGAAGGTGAACTCCTACCTACCTGAGCACGAGACCGGTGGCCTGTCGATCTCGATCATGAACCCGGTCGAAGCGACGAAGGCTTCGATCGCGCGCATCCGCGAAGGAAAGGACACCATCTCGGTTACGGGTAACGTCCTGCGTGACTACAACACCGATCTCTTCCCGATTCTCGAACTCGGCACGAGCGCCAAGATGCTCTCCGTCGTTCCGCTGATGAACGGCGGCGGCCTGTTCGAAACGGGAGCCGGTGGATCTGCCCCCAAGCACGTCCAGCAGCTCGTCGAGGAAAACTACCTGCGCTGGGATTCGCTCGGTGAATTCTTGGCGCTGGCCGAGTCCTTGCGTCATCTCGCCCGGTTCGCCGATAACCCGCGCGCGGAAGTGCTTGCTGATGCGCTCGATGTTGCAACCGAGGGTGTGCTGAACGAGGGCAAGTCCCCGGCTCGCCGACTCGGACAGATCGATAACCGTGGCTCGCACATGTGGCTCGCGACCTACTGGGCGAAGGCCCTCGCCGAGCAGACCGACGATGCCGAACTCGCCGAGCTCTTCACCGATGTCGCGGGCAAGCTCGCGGACAACGCGGAAAAGATCGATGCCGAGCTCATTGAGGTCCAGGGCAACGGCGTGGATATCGGCGGGTACTACCGCCCCGATGAAGACAAGACCAGCTCGGTCATGCGTCCGTCGACGACGCTGAACGAGATCATCGACGCGCTCGTCAAGTAGCGCCAGGTCTCCAGTGCTTCGGCCCGGCCACCAGTGGTGGCCGGGCCGAAGGCTTTACAGGCCGTGTGCCGCGATTTGCTCCTGGAAACTGCGCCACATGTGGTGATTGGTGAACGAGCCAAGAACGTGATCGTGGGTGGTGCGGGCTTGTCGTTGCCGCCGCTCCTCGTCCGAAACTAACTCCGATACCGCGGCGCGCCACCCGGCGCTGTCCGCCACGTCAACGAGGGTCGCGTTCTCTTCCGAGAAGTACTCTCGCATCGCGGTCGTCCCCGTCACGATGAGTGCGGCGCCAGCGGCTCCGGCGTCGAGCGCCACCGATTGTCCGGTCGGGTATGCGAGCTCTTTCGTAGGAACCGCAACGACGCGCGCCCGCCGGATCAGGTTTCGATACTCGTCATAGGGCACGACTCCTTTCACCTCGACGTTGGAAGGAATGTCGAGGTCCCGGATATTCGCCTCCTGGCACAACAGCGTGATGGGCACGTCCAGGTGACGCACCCCGTCGAAGAATGTGCGATAGTCCCGCCCATGGTCGAAGCCTGCGGCAAGAACTGGAATATCTCGGGGCGCGTCGGCCTCATGGAGGAAGTTTCGGGGCTCGCAGCCAAAAGGAATCGACCCGAGTTGCTCCGGCGAGAACCCGGCGTCTTCGAGGATAGGAATCTGGTTACGGCTGAGGGTCAAAATGAGATCCACGGAGCGGAAGCGGCGGACGAGCTTTCGAGCTTCGTTCGTGGGCTTTGTTTGGAGCCAGTGCGCCAGCCAACACGAGATCATGACGAGGGGACGTGAACGGTAGGGAGGTAGCGAGCGGCCTTTGAGTATTGCCGCTGCCTGCGTTGCGTGTTCCAACAGGCCGACGACGATATCGCTGCGTCGAAGAGCCTTGGCCGCGGCGATCGCGGGATAAAAGTCGATTCCGCTGCGGTGGTGGACGACGTTCCTGGCTTTGATGACGGCCCGGCTCGTGGGAGTCGAAATGCCGCGAGCGGTGATGTCGAGGTCGGCAAGAATGTCCGTACCGTAGGGGCCTTTGCTGATGTCACTCAAGAATGCGTACGTGCTCCTCACACCATGAGGTTAACCGGTTCCCTGGCCAACACGTGGGGCCGACCGCGTGATGCGATCGGCCCCACGTGTTGGGCGACTGTGTTAGTCGTTCGGGCGGTAATCCGCCGCAAGAATGCGCGATTCGATCGGCGAGCACGCAAGAGCTGCGGCAATCGACATAGCGATGCCCGCTCCGACGATCGCGCCGATTGACGCGGTCGCCTTCAGCGGAGCCCCAGCTGATGCCGACATTTGAGTCATGAACGGCATCGCGAGGAGGAGCCCCAGCGGAATTGAAATCGCCAGCGTCGTCACCATTGGCACAACGACCTGAGCGATTCGAGCCTTAGTAAAGACCGAGCGCGGCGTTCCCATGCGGGTGAGTGCGATCGTTTGTTCGCCACGATCGACCGTGGCGGACGCCTGGTTGATGAGTGTGGACGTCGCCGCGAGGATGAGCCCGATCGTGAGCGTGATGATCGCGCCGGTGCGGATGTCGGCGAACTGGATCGCAAAGATCTCGGGCATCTCCTCGAAGTCCCCGGGCACCGCCAGCATGAACGCCGCAATAACGCCGAGCAGCGATACCGCCGACACGTTGCGCCAGGCACCCTTCGGGTCCGCGGCGAGGCGACGCATCGCAACAAGGCGGCTCGGATTCGAGGTCCGGGCAAGCGGCCGCGCCACGAGCTGGATGATGAACGGTCCGACGAGGTTCACGGCGAACACGGCCCCAGCCAAGACGCCGCCGATTATGACGAACCCTGCGATATCGGAGCTACGGAGGTTGAAGGAACGAGCAACGAAAAGGAATGCCGCGATCGCACCAACGAGGATCGAAACCCGCCACCACGTCAGTGCGCGGGTCGATTCCCGACGAGCCACCCCGAGCGGCGAGATCCGCACGCGCTGCAAGCCGATGATGGTCGACAGGGCCACGAGGAGCAGGATCGTCCCGATGACAGCGAGCGCCACCCACGTCGGCATCAACATCTCTGAAGCGCGCAGCGGCTCTCCGAGGAAACTGACGGCGGACCACGCGGGAAGCGTCGCGAGCCAGAGGCCAGCGCCAATCGCAATCCCGATTGCGGCCAGCACGAGTGATTCGATGACGCTCATGAGGATGACCTCCCCACCCGTCATGCCGATGAGGCGGAGCGCCGCAAGCCGGCGCGCTCGTCCGGAGGCCCCGAGCCTCGCCGCGGCACCACCCAGGGTGAGGATCGGAATGACAAGGATTGCGCACGCGATCGCCGCGAGCGAGGGATACATCGACGCGAGATTAGCCGTTGATTGCGGGAAATCGACCTTGCCGGCGGCCTCCACGAACGGCTCTGGCGGGTTGGCCGCGCGCGCCACGAACATCGACGTGCCGCCGGCGACGGTGAGCGCGAGCCAGCTGGTGACGGCGAACGCGAGGACGGCGAGCGCGTCCAGGCCCGAGCGGTTATCGCTCAGGCGGGATAGCGCGAGGCGAGAGGAGAGCCCAATCATCGGACACCTGCCTGGTTCGTCGCGGAATCGGCGTGGATCAGCGCGTCGCGAATCTCGATGAGGCGTGAACACCAGCCCGCCACCTTCGTGTCGTGCGTGACGACAATGAGCGAGGCGCCCGACATCTTGGTGACCGTCGTGAGGATCTGCATGACCTCGTGCCCGGTGGCCTGGTCAAGCGCGCCCGTCGGCTCATCGGCGAAGACGACGGCCGGCTTGTGCACGAGCGCCCGCGCGATCGCGACGCGCTGGGCCTGGCCACCGGACATCTCGCCCGGTTTGCGCCCGCCCATCTCCGCGAGCCCGAGCCGCGAGAGCCACTGGTTTGCCTCGGCCAGCGCCTTGCTGCGAGACCAGCCGGCCAGGAGCAGCGGGAAGGCAACGTTCTCGGCTGCGGAGAGTTCCGCGACGAGCTGGCCGTCCTGGAAGACGAAGCCGAAGCGGGATCGCCGCAGCTTGGAGCGCTGCGCATCTGACATCGCCGTAATATCCGCGTCGCCGAGGCGCACGTCGCCGCCGTCGGGCTTCAAGATCCCCGACAGGCAGTGCAAGAGCGTGGACTTACCCGAGCCCGAGGGGCCCATGATTGCCACGGTCTCGCCCGCATTGATGGCGAGCGAGACGCCGGCAAGGGCGTGGACCTGGCCGTAGGTCTTGACGAGGTTTGTCGCAGTCAGTGTTTCGTTCATGATTCAATTTCAGCTTCTCACGCCCGCTGGCGGAATCCTGCTAGCGCCACAACTGGGTGGACCTAGCTCCACCCTGCCCAGCACCTACGATGGAGTCATGACCGCACCCTCCCGCCTCGTGCTGTGGGGCGCGTATGGCCTTGTCGCAGTCATCGTCCTCGGGCTTTTTGCGACGGGTAACGTCATTCCCGCACTTCTGGTCATCGTCGTCGCCCTCATCCTTTCGGCTGCGCTGTGGCCTCGCCGCGTCACCGAAGCCCCGCCCGATGTGGCGGACTATCCGGACATGCTGGCCGAGCTCACGCGCTCGCGACGCGAGATCGTCTCCGCCTTTGAGATCGAGCGGCGGCGGATCGAACGCGATTTGCACGACGGGGCGCAACAGTACATCGTCGCCGCCAGCATGAAACTCGGGGAAGCGAGCCTCGATGTGGCGCCAGACTCACCCGCGGGCCAGCTCCTGGGCGCCGCCCAGGATGACATCGATCGCGCCCTGCGGGCGCTGCGCCAGACCGTGCACGGCATCCACCCCAAGGTGCTGACGGACCTGGGGTTGGAAGCGTCGGTGCGCGACCTCGCCGCGCGCGTGCCCGGCGTGCAGGTCCGCTGCCCCCATCCGCTGCCGGCGCTGCCCCAGGGCGTCGTCGCCGCCGGGTACTTCTTCGTCTCCGAAGCTCTGACGAACGCCGCCAAATATGCGCCGGGCTCAGCGGTGACCGTCCTGCTCGCCTGCGACGACACCCTACGCATCTCGGTGACCGACGACGGACCCGGCGGCGCCGTCATTCGCCCCGGCCACGGACTGTCCGGCATGCGCGAGCGTCTCGCGGCTTTCGGCGGCACCCTCGAGCTGTCCTCGCCTGCCGGCGGCCCGACACAACTCATCGCCGCCATGCCGCTGCTTCTCAACCGCGGCGAATCCGCCGTCGCCACGCCCACGACGCCCGAGGAGGACGCATGAAGATCGTGCTCGCTGATGATTCCGCCCTACTGCGCGAGGGCCTGCGGGGTCTCATCGAACGCCAGGGCCATGAAGTCGTCGCGGATGCCGAGGACGCCCCGGGCCTCATCACAGCCGTTACCGAGGCGCGCGCAGGCAACGGCGTGGACGTCGTCGTCACCGACGTGCGCATGCCGCCCGGGATGGCGACCGACGGACTCGATGCCGCCATCACTCTGCGGGAGCGGTATCCGGACCTTGCCATCATGATTGTCTCGCAGTACGTCGCGCCCGCCTATGCCGCGAAGCTCCTCGCGCACGGCGGTGCCGGGTTCGGATACCTGCTGAAGGACCGCGTCGCCCGCGTGGCGGACTTCCTTCGCTCCCTCGACGTCGTCGCGGCCGGGGGAGTCGTCATCGACCCGGAAGTCGCGGCCCAACTCGCAGCTGCGCGCTCGGGGCCACTGGACTCGCTCACCGACCGTGAGCGTGAGGTCCTTGCCCTCATGGCCGAAGGGCTGTCGAATACCCAAATCGCCGCCAAGCTCTTCCTCTCGGGTGGCGCCGTCGCCAAGTACGTCGCAGCTGTCTTCGTGAAGCTCGGTCTACCGGTCGGCGAAGATAACCGCCGGGTGCGCGCAGTCCTTGCCTACCTCACCGCACAAAACGATGGCCTCATGCACTGAGGCGCTGCAGGATAACTCTTATCCTTGTCATCTCGGCGCCGAACTCCTCAGGATAAGAGTTATCCATGCAAAACCGGCCGCAGCTGCATAGGATAACTTCTATCCTGGTGTGATCGAGGGGAGGGATGTCGTGGGGTACTTCGTCGAACAGCACTGGCCAGCGAATCTCGGCGCCTACAGCTCGAGAGCGCGCCAACCCGGGCGCTACCGGGCATATGTCCCATCGAAGCTCATAGACGTTCCGCTGGTCGTTCCGCAGGAAACTCAGCTTCGAGTGACAACGATCGAACGCCGTATTTCGTCGATTAATATCGGCCAGAATCTGCGGGGTCTCGATGTCTTAACGAGATTCTTGGCGCGTCGTGAAGCCGTAGCGTCGTCCGCAATCGAAGGATTGCAGGTCTCGATGAAGCAGCTCGCACTCGCCGAAGTGGATGCTGCTTTGCAGGGGAGTGAGCTCTTGCCGTCAGAGCCTCCGTGGGGCGAGACAAACGCGTCACTAGTGCTGTCGAATATCAGGGCCGTCAATGAAGGTGTCGATCACTTGGTCGAGACGCATCCCTGGCGAGTTGAGGATCTCGAACGTGTCCAAGCGCTTCTCGTGTCCCCAGATCTTCGAGGGGTGCGCGTTCGCCAGAACTGGGTGGGGGGCCACTCTGGTACGCCCATTGGTGCCGAATTTGTCCCGCCTCCGCCTAAGATGCTGCCGGACCTGCTTGAAGATCTCGTGGCGTACGCATCCGGCGGGTTACACAGTCCTCTCATCCAAGCGGCGCTTGTTCATGCACAATTCGAGACGCTGCATCCCTTTGCAGATGGCAACGGACGAACTGGCCGGGCGCTCATCCACGCCGTGTTGAAGCGACGGCTGCCGACACAAGGGATCATTCTGCCGATATCTGCAGCACTTGCTGCTCGATCTCATGAGTACATTTCTGGACTCATGCGGTTTCGGCTCGAGGCCGAAGCGGGCAGTCCCGATCACACTGCCGCCGTCGACGCGTGGCTCACAACATTCCTCGATGCGTCTGAAGCGGCGATTGAAATCGTCACCGATCTCGCTCGCCAGGTCAGTGATCTCAAGAGTCGGTGGCACGAAGAGTTTTCCGCATTCAAGTCACGCCAGGGCAGGAAACGCGAGGTTCGCTCCGATGCCGGGCCGCGCAGAATCTATGACGAGATTCTGGTGTCAATGCCTGCTCTCACGCCTCAAATGGTGGTTGAAGCTCTTGGCAACATGACCGAAGCGGGCGCCAGGCGAGCACTCACCGAACTAGTTCACGCGGGAATCCTCACTGCTCACAAGCACAAGGGAAAGGTTGTCGCCTACTACTGCAAGGAACTCTTCGAGTTGATCAACCACGGAGAACTCAACTTGGCTTCGAGCCAGTATGATGCTGTCGCTTCACCCCCGCCTAAAGGGCGGCACCCAGCGTCGTGAAGCGCGTGCCGCCATCGAGGATGCCGGGAAGGGCGTCAGCGAGCCCGCGGGCGGTCTGACCGGTCGGCTGATTCATGTGCGCCAAAATGATGTCGCCCGCACGCGCCTGCGCAAGGGCGGTGCGCACGCTGACTCGTGAGGCCCTTGCCCCCTGATCACCATTGACGGAGAATCCCGCAACCTGCTCGCCCGCGAGCTTCACTATCTCAACGCCCACATCGTCATAGTGGGCTGTGCCAGATCGGAAGAACCGTGGCGTCACACCAAGCTCGCTGTGTAAGAAATCGTGATTATCGCGCACCTCGCGCCATGCCTCGACGGGCGAGGCCGTACCGGCAATGCCGTAGGCTGCCCGGCCAGTGACCGATAGTGGGCAGTGCTTCGTGCCGTGATTGGCGATCTCGAACAACGGATCGGAAGCGAGCTCGCGCGATAGAGCCAGATTCTTCGTCACCCAGCGATGGTTGAGGAACAGCGTGGCGGGCACCTGGTGGCGACGCAGCAGGTCGATAAGTGCCGCATCGTAGCCGGATCCGCGAGCCCCGCCACACGCATCGAGCGTCAGAGCGAGCGCATCGGTTTCGATCCGCGAGACGATTCCGGGCATTTCCATGCCCCAGGCCCGCGGCGTGACGCCCGCGAACTTCGCGCTGATGTCGTCATCGTTCGGTAGCTGCGCCGAGGGCGCCACCGTAGCAGGAGCAGTCGAGGGCGAGGGGGAAGCGGACGTCGTCGTGGTGGGGGAGGAGCTCACCGAGCCGGTACTCGACGGGGATGAAGTCCCAGATGTGCGCGGCCCCGACGGGGTGCACGCTGCGAGTGCGCTTGCCCCTGCCGCGAGAACAAAACCTCGCCGAGTCACGAATGCCCATCTGCCCGCCATAAATAGATCGTACGCCCGTCGCACCTGCCCCCTACGATGGGAGGCATGACCCATCTGGATGACACCGCTGCCAACGCCGCCACCGACGAGAAATCCGCTGAGGAAGACAGCGCCCCCACCACCCCGCGCACCGACGGAAAGATCTTCGACGATCTCAGGGACTTCGTCGCCGCACCGCGCTTTACCTCCCTTGTGACCCGAAAAGCCGATGACGAACGCGACGCCCGCGCGATCGCCGCCGTCACCGAGCTGAACAAGAAGGGCGATGCCTACACCACGCGCCTCGTCGAACTCGACCCCGAAGGCGGGCCCGCACTCACCCTTACGCGCTCCAAGAAGGGCGAAGCGCTCGTAGGGATCGGCGAACGCGGCGAACTGTACTTCTCCTCCCAGCGTCCCGATGAAGACAACGACGACGATCTCGACGTCGCGCTGTGGATGCTGCCCCCACGCGGCGAGGCCCGCGTCATCCTGCGGCGCCCGGGCGGCGTCAATTCTGTGATCGCGGCCGGCGGCAAGCTGTACATCACCGCGCAAACGCTCACCAACGCCACCGACGAGGAAACGAACCGCGAGATCCTCAAGGAACGCAAGGACGGTGCCATCAGCGCGATCCTCCACGAGGACTTCCCGGTGCGCTACTGGGACCACGATCTCGGCCCGGCCTACCCGCGCCTGTACGTCGCTGACGTTCCGGACTTCGACGGTACTGAGCAGATCGAGCTGAGCGAACTTCCCATTCCCGACGGCAAGCTCCAGGCAATCTCCGTCGCCGATGACGGCTCCTCGCTCCTGCTCACCATCAACCGCCCCCACGCCGGAACCGACTCCCGCTCCTCGGTCTACCACCTCGTGCCGGGCAAGGACGCCACCCCGCTCGCCATCGCCCCCGCCTTGCGCGAGGAGAGCGACGGCGAGGACAGCGACGATCTCCTCGAGTTTTACGCGGGCGATATCAGCCCCGACGGTCGCCGCGCGGTCCTCTCCGTCACGACGGGGAATCGAGATGGCAAGCCGCTTCGCGACTGGGCCGAACTTGTGGACCTGGAATCGGGCGAACGCCGGCGCCTCATGCCGGACTTCGATGACTGGCCGGGCTCGATATCCTGGCTCGACGACGAAGCCCTCATCATGCAGGCCGATCGCCGCGGCCGAGTCAGCCTTTATCTCGTCGACGTCTCCAACGGCGATGCGGACGAGGTCACACTGCTGACCGACGGCGACGAGTCCTTCTCCAGCGCCCAGGTGCTCGATGCCGCAACGATCCTCGCCCTGCGCTCCTCAATCTCTAAGCCTGCCGTCCCCGTGCGGATCGACGTCGCGACGGGCGAAGTCAGCGAGCTCGCCCCGGTCATTCCGATCGTCGAGCCCGTTGGACAGCTCACCGAGGTCACCGCCACGGCAGAAGACGGCACCGAGGTGAGGGCCTGGCTTGCCCTGCCCGAGGAGATCCCAAGCGGTGGCGCACCCCTACTCGTGTTCGCGCACGGCGGCCCCTGGGGCTCCTGGAACGATTGGACCTGGCGCTGGAATCCGGGCCCGTTCGTCGCCAAGGGCTACGCGGTCCTGCTCCCGGATCCGGCAATCTCCACTGGCTACGGCCAGCACATGATCGACCGCGGCAACGACGCGATCGGCGACGCCCCCTACACCGACATCCTCGCCCTCATCGACGCCACCATCGCCCGCGACGATATCGACGGCGAGCACACGGCGCTGCTCGGCGGCTCCTACGGCGGCTACATGGCCAACTGGATGGCCGGGCACACGGGCGACCGCTTCCGCTGTATCGTCACCCACGCCTCCCTGTGGGATATCGACATCATGGGCCGCACCACCGACAACGGTGTCTGGCACGAGTGGATGCACGAGAGTCAGAGCGCCGCATACTCCCCGCACGAGCACGTCGCCAATATCGAAGTCCCCATGCTCGTGATCCACGGCGATAAGGACTACCGCGTCCCCATCTCCCAGGGCCACGCCCTATGGCACGCCCTCCTGCGCGATTCGAAGGCCACCGGACACAAGTTCTTGTACTACCCCGACGAGAACCACTGGATCCTCAAACCGCAAAACTCGCGCATCTGGTACGAGACGGTCCTCGCCTTCGTCGACGACCACGTCCGCGGCAAGGGCTTCGTTCGCCCCCGCGAACTCGGCTAACGCCCGCGCTCGCCCTCGGCCCCCGGGCCGGGGGCGGCGCCCGCCGCGACGAGCTCGCGCAGCTCGGCGATCTCGGCCCGCAGCGCGCGAACCTCGCTCAACGTCTCACCGTGAGCGCGGCTCTCGCGCTTCTTGCGCTCCTCGCCCTGGTCATCGATCTTCACGCAGGAGCCGCAGGGGTTGGAAGAACAGGCGCACGACGATGGCGAGGTCGAGCAGGTGGGTTCGCACGTAGCGCAGGTGCGCTCGAGCAACGTAGCCGCGCAGCACGAAGTCGATTGCGAAGAACACCCAGATGACGTGGCTGGCGAACTGGAGCGCCTGCGCGGTACTGGGCGCGAGAACGGGCTTGAGGATCGGCGTCGCGTAGCACACGAGGAATGCCACGGCCGCGAAACTGAGGGCGATGTCGGCTTTGGCCTCGTAGTTCTCGAGGCGTTCATCGCGCGCCGGCGGGGAGCTTACTGAGGGGTGCATGGTCCAACTCTAGGGCCGCGGGCATGCCGATGGCCCCGGGCTCAGTCAGACCCGGGGCCATCGTTGCCGGCGGTTATAGGGAGGCTACCGGCATCGCCTACACGCTATGCGTGCCGTTTACGGGTGGCCGCAATACCTACGGCTCCGCCAAGGATGCTCATGAGAGCGAGCATCGCCAAAAGTCCGGAATCCTCACCGGTCACGGGCATCTCGGGCTTCGGAGTCGGCTTGACCGGCGGCTTGCCGGGCTTTTCCGGAGCGGCGAGACACCACTCGTTTTCGGTCATGTCGTTCCAGTCGGTTCCGCCAATCTCGACGTAGTTGGTCACGACCTCGCACGTGCCCGGATCGATCTGGAATTCGCCGGTGTAGGTGAAGGTGTAGGGCTCACCGTCGCGCCACTGCAGGGTGGCGTCGGGGTGAACGATTACACCGTCGTCTGCACCATTGAAGTAATCCTTGACGACGATCTCCTTGTGCACTTCGGTGATGTCGGTGTTGAGGTCTTCCCACCAGTCAACCGCGAACTCGGAGGTGGTGGACTTGCCATCGCCCCACTCGACGGTGACGGTGTTCTTGTCGCCTGCGGCGCCTACGAAGTCTGCGGGCAGATCACAGGAGTACTCGAACTCGGTGAAACCGCCCTTGCCGAGGGAGCCCTCTTGGAAGGGTTCTCCTTCGATGGTGCAGGTGTAGGTTTCGCCATCGGCACCAACGAAGGTGTCAGACACCTTGTAGTCGACCGTCCAGTCGTTCGGGTTGGTCACGCGAATCCAGCCGGTCAGGGCGAAGTCGGAGTCGGTGAACTCGCCGGGCGTCACGACGATCGAGTAGTCCGCGGTGCCCTTGCCCGTTTCCGGGTCAATGACAACGGAGTCCTCAACGAGGGTCTTTTCGATGTCCCAGTCGTAGGTGCGAGTCAGGCTGGGGCTGAGCGACTTGATGCCGGTCAGGTCAGCCTCGACGCAAATTTCGACTGTCGCATCGTCCTCGACGATCGGATTATCCGGCAGGTCACCCCACACGGATGCGACGTTGACGACCTTGTAGCAGCGGCCGTCCTCCGCGCCTTCCGGTGCGGGCACGTTGACCTCGTAGGTCTTTTCGTAGACGTTGTCCGCATCGCCGTAGGTCAGCGTCCATTCCGGATCGAAGGTGAACTTGTTGTCCTTGATCGTGACAGTCTTGTCGATCTCGCTGACCGTCGCCTCGGTGAAGAGCACCGGTGCGGTGGCAACCGCCGGGGAGTCCGACATGCCGTACAGCGGCTTGTAGGACACTGTCGCGGTGTTCGTGCCATCGGCCGGGATCTCGCCATCGGGGTAGGTGCACGTGTAGTTCACGCTCACCGTCGACAGTGCTGGCACCGAGGTTGGTGCGGTGAGTGTACAGGTGCCGCCGTTATCGACGACATCGGTGACATCGACGATCTCGATCGCAACACCATTAAGGTTCTCGATCGAAATCTGGCCGGTGACCTGCGCCGCCGAGTAGTCGATGCCCAGCTCGCTGACCTTGACGGTGTAGGCGATCAGGGCGCTACCGCCGGGCATGACGATCGCGCTTGCGGGCTCGGCCATCTTTTCGATGCCCCAGTTGAACTTCGCGATGTAGGAAGCCGTTGCCGTCTTGGTGACGACGAGGTCCTCGTACTTCGGAAGCATGTTGGTGAAGGTGCAGACCCAGTTATCGCCGTCAGCAACCGGCACCGTGGCGGTGCTGCCGCTGTAGGTTGCGCCGGCGCCGCCGACACAGCTCACGTCGTACAGCTCCCAGCCAGCCGGAACGTTCTCCGTGACCGCTGCCGTGCCAACGCCGACCCGGTAGGTCACCGACTCGCCATCGGCCAGGTGGATGTCCGAGGTGGAGGCGTAGGGCGAGGTGAGAGTGAAGTTGAACTTCGTCCCATCCGCCGGATCGGCCTTCTTCACGATGGTGATGTTGCCGGCCTTGACCGCGTCGGACTTCATCGAACGGTCCTGCTGGCCCACGTTGCCGCACGACAGCTCAATGATCCGCGTGTGGTAGGGCGAGCCGTTGATGCTGCCCGCCCCCATGCCGGGTCCGTAGTCGAGCTCGCTAGCAACGTGGGTAGAGAACAGAATCGTGTGTGGCCCGGCAGTATCGGCAGCGAACTGCAGGGTGTAGTTGATCGTGGCGCCGTTATCCTGAATGCCGATAATCGTCGCCCCGGAGTCCACGCGAAGGGCGTCGAAGGCATACTTGCCGTTGACAATCTTGTCGATCTGGACGACCACCGTCGCGGGCTCGCCCGGGGTCTGGATATCGACAATTGCGCGGCGCGGCACCCAATCGCCCTCGGCGTATGCCGAGTTGTTGCCGTTCAGGTTGCCGTTTTGCCACGCACCAGCAAGGTTCGCCCACTGGTTGTGTTCGACGACCTGACACTGCGCGTCGGCCAGGACCTCGACCGTCTCTTCGGCCTCTTCGGCTTCGGGTTCGGTCGCGGGGGCCTCGGGCGTCGAAGCTTCCGCTTCGGTTGGAGCCGTGCCAGTTTCGACGGCGTCCTTGTCGGATTCTTCAGGGGCTGGAGCCGGAGTCGCTTCCTTCGGTGCTTCCACCTCAGGAGCGGGGGTTTCCTCGGTTGCTTCGTCCGCCACGGCCTCTGTGGTAGCTTCCCCGACTACCTCAGTTGCCACGACGGGATCGGCGTTATCCGCCGTCTCATCATCTGCCAGCACTCCGGCCGACAGGGAGAAGTTCAACCCCAAGACGAGCGCGGCGGTCGTGGCAATTGCCAGACCCTTCCGCTTCGGCTCAGGGTTTGGCGAGCGCGTTCGCGCTCCCCAAAATCGCCTGAAACGCATGTTATTCCACCCGAATTACGTGTGTGCATCGCACAGCTTGCGGCTGGTTTCAGTCAGCCGCACCGTCCGTGCGACATTGCAGGACATATTAATTGTGTCACCATTTCGGGATTTTGGTCACCCGTGAGAGGTAACAATTTCCGTGAACTCAAGTTTGTATGCAAACATCGAGCTAGTGTGCGGCCCTTATGGCGGATTTGCGCGTTTTTTGCTCTTCGGCGGTCTCGGGCGCGCGTGGCTTGACAAGTGACGTGCCTGTGTCGTGTTTCAACTTTCGAGATCACGCCATGGCAGACTCAAACCATGTTCCCCACTCTCGGCGACTTGTTCGGCATCACGCTGCCGATCGACACCCACGCCTTTTTCGTCGGCGTTGGCGTCCTCGTCGCTGGAATCGTCTTTTGGTGGGAGGCCAGACGTCGGGGCCAGACCTCCGATGCCGTCCTCTATACCGTGCTCGGAGCGCTGCTCGGAGCCGGGATCTTTATGCGCCTTGGGACCTGGCTGCAAAGTACCGACCTGCGAGAGAACGCGACCCTCGCCGAGCAGTGGGCTTACGGAAACCGCTCCATCATTGGCGGGCTGTTCGGAGCATGGCTCGGCGTACACATCGCCAAACGCCTGACCGGCTATCGCGAACGCACCGGCGACCTGTACGCCCCGGCCGTCGCTGCCGGCATGGCCGTCGGTCGCATCGCCTGCCTGTTGACAGAGAACCCCGGAACGCCGTGCCCGGCATGCGCGCTGGGTGCCACCTGTCACGCTACCAACGGCGTATGCGGGATTGGACTAACCCTCGACCCCGAGACCGCTAGCCGCCTGGGAGCGCCGGCCGGCGTGGCACTGCACCCCTCCTTCGTCTACGAAATCCTCTTCCACGCCGCCGCGTTCGCCGTGTTGTGGTGGTACCTGCGTAAGCGCCTGAACGCCCCGGGCGAAATGTTCGTCCTATATATCGCGGCCTATGCGCTCTTCCGATTCGGCGTCGAATTCGTCCGCGGCAATGAGGTCGTCTTCGCTGGCCTCACCCGGCCCCAACTGGTCCTGGCTGCGACGATTCCGCTGATCTTCGCGCGTATTGGGTATGGCTACCGCCACGGCCGCTACGACTCGCTGCGCCGCGGCAGCACCGTAGACGACCCGGCGCGAGCGCTCCGGTAGGCTCCAGGTATGACGCGCAACACCTTTGGTGGGCAGAAGCAGGAGGGGACCGGGATGCCGCTGCGCGGCGACCGCATCCATCGCTACGTCAACTCCTTTTGCCCCACCTGCCACGACGAGGATCCCAGCCGGCCCCTGGCCGATGTCGAGCGACTCTCGGGCTGGCTTTCGGTGCGCGACGATACCGTCTGGCTGGAGCGAGCCTGCCGCCGCCATGGCTGGATCCGCACAATGTATGACGAGAATCCCGAGATCCTGTCGTATCTAGAAGAGTGGACCGCACCGACCAAGATCCACATGCCCGACGAGCCCGGCAACTTTCGGCCCGTTCCGGAGGCCTTCGCCTACGGTTTGCCTGAGGTCCACTCGCAGCACACGTGCATCCTCCTGCAGGACATCACCGATCACTGCAACCTCAAATGTCCGACGTGCTTCGCCTCCTCCTCACCGCAGCTCGCGGCCGTCGCGCCGCTCGCCGAAGTCCTCGCCAACATCGACACCCGGCTCTCGCGCGAGCGCGGCCACCTCGATGTCCTCATGCTCTCCGGCGGCGAACCCACGCTCTACCCGGAGCTTGCCGAGCTCCTCGAGGAAGTCACCGCGCGACCGATCACGCGCATCATGGTCAACACCAACGGGTTGACACTCTCGCGCGACGACGAACTCCTGGATCTGCTTGCGCGTCACCGCGAGCGCGTCGAGGTCTACCTGCAATACGACGGCGAGTCCGAACACGCCTCCCGCCATCACCGCGGCGGCGATCTGCGCGCGATGAAGGACCGAGCAATCGAGCGCCTCACCGGCGCCGGCATCTTCGTGACCCTCACGATGACGGCAGCGCTCGGCATCAATGACGACGAGATCGGACACGTCGTCAATCGCGCCCTCGATACCCCCTACATCGGGGGAGTGGCGATCCAACCCGTTTTCGGTTCGGGCCGTTCGGCGGGCATCGATCCGATGAACCGCCTCACCCACACCGGCGTGCTCGCCCGCCTCGGCCCACAAACCGGGGGTCGGGTGACCTGGCGCGATCTGACCGCGCTGCCGTGCTCCCACCCCCACTGCGCATCGGTCGGCTACCTCCTGAAAGACGATGCCGGCGTGTGGCGCTCCCTCACCGAGATCATGGGCCACGATCAGCTCAAAGCCTGGCTCGATCTCGAGCCCGAACTCCTCGCCAACCGCATCGCCGACGCCGAGATCCCGAAGCAACTGCGCGAAACGGTGAAAAACTCGCTGCTCGATCTGCTCTCCGAGCAAAACTCCCTGACGCACCCCAACCTCACGAGCGCGTGGCGCGATGTTTGCACCGCGTGCGACCTCGGCATCTCTACCCTGGCCACCCTCGCCGCGGGACGCCTGCCCGGCGGCCGCGAACGCATGCGCGCCCTGCTCACCGACCGCGTCGTGCGCATTACCGTCAAACCCTTCATGGACATCTCCACGATGCTCGAAGAACGCCTCACCCAGTGTTGCGTCCACGTCGGTACCAAATCTCCGGCCGACGCCCACCAATGCGCGCCGTTTTGCGCCGTCCAGGCGTGGGGCCCGCTCTCCGATTCACGGCTCTCCACGGCGACGAACGCGCGCGCGACGGCGGCGTCCAGCGAGCGCGTGCCCGTCGCGCTCGGCGCCCCGAGGTTCCGGGAGGATTCATGACAGCGAACACCACCCCGCCGTGGCACGAAGAAATCGCCGCGATGCGCAAGGACGAACCCTTCGACCCGCTACGGCTATGCATCTACGCCACGGTCGCGCTGCTCGGTTGGCTCGCGGGCCCCTTCGCCCTGCTCGTCTTCGCCGCCTTCGGTCTTGCCGCCTATATCCGTGCCCGCCGCGCGGGCCTACTGCGCTCCAAGTGCTACCTGCGAGACACCCGCCTCGTCATCGGCTACCTGGCCGCCCTCGCCATCGCTGCCATCGTCGGCATCGTGCTTTTCTTCACCGACACCACCCTGCTCGACTTATTTCGGAGCTAGATCATGACTGATAACCCGTGGCGCAGCCCCTCTGGCGACGACGAGCAACACCGCCAGCCTGACTTCTCCCAGTTCGGCAGCCCAACCCCGCAGGGCGGGCAAGGCGCCAGCAGCGATGACCGCTACCGCCCGGGGACTGGCGACCCCTTGGGTTCGAAGCAACCGGGTGAACCGTTCTCGCCGATTGTGCCGGAGGAGACCTCGAACCAGCCATATTCACCCAATCAGCCGACCCCGCCTAACCAGCCGAATCGGCCCGACCAGCCGGCCGTGCCGGGCGCCCCGGTCCCCGGCGGCACTAACCCCTTCCAGCACACCGGCGTCGCACCCGGCTACGATCCGAACCGGCCGTACGGCGAACCTGAAAAGCGCACCTTCCTCCAGCGCGTCAGCCATGGCCCCGGCTGGGGAATCCTCGCCGGTTTGATCTGGACCACCCTCATGGTCTACGTGTTCTTTTCCGGTCAGAACCCCGGGTCTCTCACCTTCTTCTTGGCCGTCCTCGCGCCCCCGATCGCGTTATTGTTCGTCAATGGCTGGCGGCGCTTCGCACTCGGCTGGCTTATCGTCTTCGCCCTGTCGCCGATCATTCTTGCGGGCGTGTGTATCGCGTTCATCGCAGGTTTCAGCGTTAGCGGGGGATGAGGGCGCCTGCGACACACGTGAGATTTCCGACGCCCCCACCTGAGATGAGGAACGCAAGGTCGATCCTCGTCGGCTTATCCTTAAGGGATGAGAATCGGGGCCGCCCGCGCCAGCTGGGCACGTGACTTCGCGGCCGATTCCTATCATCTGATCGCCGACGAGGACCTGCTCGAGCGTGCGCGCGTCCTGGCAACCGAGGACCGCGTGCGGATGCTCGTCGTCTCGGAGCAAGGCGAAACGATCATCGCGACGATCCGTCCGCTGACCAGCCGCGGGGTGGAGAACATTCGCGTCAGCTACGACGGCCAGACGCTCTCCTCACACTGCAGTTGCGATGGCGCCAACCGCGCCGACGAGCCATGCGTCCACGCCCTGGCGGCGATTATCGCGGCGGCCGAGGACGACTCGCCGGCCGCGGCGCAGTCCTCCGACACACAGCAGGGCTCCTCGCGCGCGACTGAGCCCGCGCGCGAACCCGAGCCGGTAAGCGCTCGGCCGGCGGATGCACCGTCCTCCCGGGTGGGCCTGGAATTCTCCCTCACGCCCGATGACCACGTCGAGGTCCGACCGGTGCGCCGCACGGGCGAAAACAAGTGGATCGCCTCCGGCAATAGCTGGGAGGCGTTCACCGATCCGGCGGGCGTGCGGTGGGCGACGACGGACCAATCGGACGCGATCTTCGACCTCTACCAGGTCTTCCTCCTCGCGCGCCGGCAGGTCTACGCCTACGGCTCGCGCCGCGTCCAACTCGATACCCTCGGGCCACGCATCTGGCCGGCGCTCGCAGCCGCGCGGGACGCGGGCGTCGTCTTCGTGCCCGGTTTCGGCCTCGGCACGAAGACCATCGCCCTGCTCGATGACGCCTACGCGCCCGCCGTCGACATTCGAGAGCGCGAGGACGGCCTCGACGTCAGCGTCCTGTTGCAGCCGCCGACGGGCGCCGCGAGCCTGCCACCCCCGGCCGGCAGACTGCTGCCGCTTGGCTCGCCGATGCACGGTGCCCTCGTCGTCGGCCAGGGCGGCGCCAAACTCGTGAGGCTGCCGCGCCCGAGCATCGAGGACGTCACTCGCCTCGCCGCCGCCGGCCGCCGCCGCATTCCGCTCGCCGGCAAGACGGCGTTCTTCGCGCGGGAACTGCCGCGCCTGGCGCTGCACGTCGACGTCGTCTCCTCCGATGATTCCGCCGCGCTGCCGGAAGCAACGCGTCCCCGCCTTGCGGCCTCCGCCCAGTCAATCGCGGGCGCGCGACCCACCGTCGCGCTCACCTTCGCCCTCGTCGATCACAGCGCACGCGAGCTTGATATCGACGCCCCCGCGGCGCCACTTTCTGCCTTTTTCCGCGATGACGACGTCACCGCCGAGCTCGGCGGCCACCTCCTGCGCGCCCTGCGCGCGGCCGCACCCGCCGCCCTCGGCCGCCTCCTGCCCACCGCCGAGGACCGCACCGAGGACGGCACCTGGCACCGGCGCATTGTTGGCGTCGACGACGTCCGCCTCGCCGCCGGTGAGCTCCTCGCTTGGCTGGGCGACCAGCGCGATATCGACCTCGGCGAGATCGCGATCGCCGTGCCCGACGAGCAGGCCTCTACCCCGCACGTCGCCATCAGCGCCGCCACCGCACCCGCTCCGACCGCTGGCGCCGCCGCACCCACTGGCGCCTCCGGCTGGCTCGATCTGGACGTGGACGTCACCGTCGCCGGCGAGCGCGTCCCCTTCGAAGCGCTGTTCTCGGCGCTCGCGGCCGGCGCGGAAAAGCTCCACCTCGCCTCCGGCCGCTGGATCGACCTCGCCCACCCGAGCCTCGACCCACTGCGCACGCTCATCGAATCCGCCCGTTCGCTGCACACTCGCACCGAAACCGGCCGCGGCGAGCTTTCCGTCTCCAGCTACGACGTGGCGGCGGCCGAAGCCCTGGACGCGATCGGCGATATCGGCGACGCCAAGACCCGCGACTGGGTCGATCGCCTCCGCTCGCTGACCGCCCTCGCCTTGGGCGACGCCCCCGAGGCCGCCGCCGTTCCCGCAACCGTTAACGCCGAGCTGCGGGACTACCAGCAGCGCGGCGTCGCCTGGGCGAACCACCTGTGGACCTCCGGCCTCGGCGGCGTCCTCGCCGATGACATGGGCCTCGGCAAAACGCTCCAACTCCTCACCACGATCGCGATCGCCAAGGCCGACCGGCGCCTGCCGCGCCCCGCCCTCGTCGTCGCCCCCACCTCCGTCGTCGGCGGCTGGGTTGAACAGGCCGCGCGCTTCACGCCGGACCTCTCCGTCGTGCCGATCACGCGCTCGGCCGCCGCCGCGGGCCACGACCTCGCCGATCTCGCGGCCGGCGCCGATATCCTCGTCACGAGCTACGCGATCGCCCGCATCGATGCCGACGAGCTCGCCGCGCTGGGCTTTTCCGCACTCATCATCGACGAAGCCCAGTTCGTCAAAAACCCGAGCTCGAAGACGTTCCGCGCGCTGCGCGATATCCCCTCCGACGTCGTCATCGCCGTCACCGGCACGCCGCTAGAAAACTCGCTCACCGATCTGTGGGCGATGTTTGCGCTCACCGCGCCCGGCCTGCTCGGCACGCTCAAGCAGTTTCAGCGCCGCTTTAAAAAACCAATCGAAAACGCCGACGCAACCGCCGCCGCCGAAGCGAGCTCCGCCGCCGCCACGGAGCCCGACCCAAGCGATCGCCGCGCGCAGCTGCGCCGCCTCATCGCGCCCTTCCTGCTGCGCCGCACGAAGCGCGACGTCGCCTCCGAACTACCCGAGAAGCAGGACCAGATCCTCGCCATCGAACTCACGAGCGCGCACCGCCGCCGCTACGACGAGCAGCTGCAGATCGAACGTCAGCGCGTCCTCGGCCTGCTCGAAGACGCGGACAAGAACCGCGTCGCCATCTTGCGTTCGCTCACCATTTTGCGTCGCCTCGCCCTCGACGTGCGCCTCGGCCCCCGCGACGCCGAGCCCGAGGACGGCGGCCCGCAGCGCCCACCGGCCCTCGCCACGAGCGAGCACCCCTCGGCAGCATCGGCCAAAACCGCCACCCTGATTCGCAACCTGCTAGAAATCTCCGCCGAGGGCCACCGCGCGCTCGTCTTCTCCCAATTCACGACCTACCTCGCGCTCGTCCGCCAGGAACTCGAGGCCGCCGGAATCGAGTACTGCTACCTCGACGGCGCCACCCGGCGCCGCGCCGACGTCATCGAGCGCTTCCGCACCGGCGACATTCCCGTCTTCCTCATCTCGCTGAAGGCCGGTGGCTTCGGGCTCAACCTCACCGAGGCCGATTACGTCTTCCTCATGGACCCCTGGTGGAACCCCGCCGTGGAAGAACAGGCCGTCGACCGCACCCACCGCATCGGCCAAACCCGCCCGGTCAACGTCTACCGCCTCGTCGCGGCGGACACGATCGAGGAAAAAGTCCTCGCCCTACAGGAGCGCAAGCGCCGCCTCTTTGACGACGTGATCGGCGACGGCTCGGACTTCGGCGCCGGCAGCCTCACCCCCGAGGACGTCCGCGGTCTCCTCGCCGATTAGAGCCGCGCGGAGTACTTCATCTTGACGTAGTCGGTGCCTGCGATGGTCTGGGTCCCCCGGGTCGCTTCCTGCTTCATCCCGCAGCGCTTGTAGAACGCCCGCGCGCTCGCATTGTCCTTCAGCACCCACAGGATCATGCGCTTGCAGCCCATCTGTTTGGCGGCCTCCTTCGCCTTGGCCAGCAGCACGCGGCCCGCGCCGGCCCGCAGGTGCAGCGGGTGGACGTAGAGCGCCGCGAGCTCCGAGTCGTCCGTTGAGGAATCCTCGTCGCGGCATGGCCCGACGGCCGCAAACCCAATGATGGTGCCGCCGTCTTCGGCGACGAAATAGCGCACCGGGCCGCCCTTGCGGATGCTGCGGGTGAACTTGGCGGTGCGGTCCGCGATGGAGAGCGAATCGAGCACTCGGGAGGGGATGAGACCTCGGTAGGCATGCTGCCAGGACGCGACGTGAATGCGGGCGACGGCCGCCGCGTCCGCAACGGTCATCGGGCGCACCTGTAACTCAGATCTCACAAGGGCACGCTACTACAGGACGAAACCGAAAACCGGCGAGTCGGGTGAGATCTTCTCAATCGCAAGGGGAGAGGCCGCCATTCGGTCGAGTAATGCGGGTAGCGCCTCGGGTCCGGCGAGATCGATGCCGACGAGCGCGGGCCCCGTCTCACGATTCGTCTTCTTCGTGTATTCAAACAGCACGATGTCATCGTCGGGGCCGAGCGTATCGTCGAGGAAATGCCGCAGGGCGCCGGGCTGCTGGGGGAAGGTGACGAGGAAGTAGTGGCGCACGCCCTCGTGGATGAGCGAACGCTCCAGGACGTCGGCATAGCGGGAGACGTCGTTATTGCCGCCGGAGACGATGCAGACGATCGCGTCGGTTGCCTTGGAGGTACGCCCGAGTCCCGGGATGTAGCGCCGCGCCGCGGCCGAGGCGAGCGCGCCGGCGGGCTCGGCGATGATGCCCTCGGTTTGGTACAGGTCGAGCATTTCGGTGCAGACGGCGCCCGCGGGCACGGAGACGATGTCGTCGACGAGCTCACGCACGACCTCGAAGGTGTACTGGCCGACCTTGCCCACCGCGGTGCCGTCGACGAACGGGTCGACCTGCTCGAGCGCGACGGGCCCGCCAGAGCGCAGCGCTGCCTGCATGGAGGCGGCGCCGGCGGGCTCGACCCCGATGACGCGAATCGAGGGGTCGACGTGTTTTGCCCACAGCGCGATGCCGGAAATCAGGCCGCCGCCGCCGATCGGCACGATGATCGTTCCGACCTTCTCGCCCGCCTGCTCCAGCAGTTCCTTCGCGACGGTGCCCTGGCCAGCGATCGTTCCCGGATCGTCAAAGGGCGGCACGTAGATCGCGCCGGACTCAGCGGCGTACCGCTGCGCGGCCTCCGAGGACTGGTCGAACGTCACTCCCGTGATGACCTGCTCCACCCACGGCCCGCCAATGTCCTGGATACGATCGCGCTTTTGGCGCGGCGTCGTCGTCGGAAGGAAGACGTGGCCCTTGATGCGTAGCTGCCGGCACGCGAACGCCACGCCCTGCGCGTGATTGCCCGCCGATGCGCACGCCACCCCGTGGGCGCGGTCCGCATCGTTGAGCGAGGAGATCAGCGTGTAGGCGCCGCGCACTTTATAGGAGCGGCCCATCTGTAGGTCTTCGCGCTTGAGGTAGACGGGCGTGTGCAGATCGCCCGAGAGCCGCAGCGACATCTCCAGCGGGGTGCGCCGAATCGTCGTGCCGAGCCGCTCGGCAGCAGCGGAGATGGCAGCGGGCGAAAGATCGGCATGCATGAGCGCTATTGTGACACTCGCGCCCGCGCGCGAGCAGCCCGTTCCGCCATTGGGACGGCTACGCTAGTGGGATGGACCACGAAAACTTCGGCGATTTTGAGTTCGAACGACGGTTCTTTGTCGCCGAGCTTCCCGAAGCCATCACCTCCTCCCAGCGCCCGAGCGTCATGGTGCAGTCCTATCTCTTGGCCTCCGACGGCTACGCCGTGCGCGTGCGTGCCCAGGCCACCAACCCCTCCCGGCTGCCGACGCCCGCCGACGGTGCCGATGCCGTGCTCGAGATGATTGCGGACGACGTCGACTTCTGCGGCCTGACGGCCAAGGGCCCCTACGTCGGCGGCACCCGCTATGAGGCGGAGCGGGAACTCGACGTCAGCGTCGGCCTGGAAATGGTGCGCCGCGGCGGCGCGAAAGTCGCCAAACTGCGCTACAGCGCCTGGCTCGGGGAGGACGGCTGGGTGATCGACCAGTTCACGGGCGCGAACGCGCCGCTCATCATTGCCGAGGTCGAGCGTGGCGGCCCCGTCGTCGATCTCGTCATCCCGAGTTTTTGCACGCATGAGCTCACCGAGGACGCGCGCTTTTCCAACGACCGGCTCTCAGTCAACCCCTACCGCGCCTGGGCCTATGCTTTTCACGAGGAACTTGCGCGAACCGGCGGTACGTTCGCCACGAGCTTTGGAGACAACCAACATGAATCCCGATAGCAATCCGGCGCTCGTCTCGATTGCTGTTGCCCAGCTCGCGACGGCCGTCGCCTTCCTCGTGCTTGCCGTAGCCTCCTTTTGGTACAAGGGCCTGTTTTGGTGGGCCGCCGTCGCGGGCATCGCGTGGGTGGCGCTGTTCATCGCGATCAAGGTGATGGAACGACGTGCAAGCGTCCCGCCGGAGATGGACCGTATTGACGACGAGCGCCGCCGCCGCGGATAGGGCGAATAACTTATCCGACGTGCTCGGATGACGCGCGCGACTTCTCGCGTTTGACCGCCCAGATGAGCGCGCCAATCACGAGCAGGATCGCAATGCCGAGCAGGACGAAGACGTCGGGAATGCCGCGCGTCGCGTTGGTGACGGAGGATTCGATGCCGACCTGCTGATCGGGCGAGAGCAGGCCGCCGAGGTTCTGGGTGCCGTTCGTTACCAGCAGCAGGACGCCGATCGCGATGAACAGTAGCCCGCCGACGAAGGAGGCGATAGTCGTCTTGATGGGGCCGAGGTGAAGGGGGCGGGGGCGCAGCCAGCCGCGTTCACCGATCTTGAAGCGGTCCCACAGGGCGGCGAGGATGACGAGCGGCACGAGCATGCCGAGGGCGTAGACGGCGAGCACGAGGGCGCCGTAGGCGGCCGATCCGCCAAGGCCCGCGAGGGCTAGCACGGAGCCGAGAATCGGCCCGGAGCAGCCGCCGGCCACGCCGTAGGTCGCGCCCATGACGTAGACGGCGATCCAGCCGGCGGGATTGCGGTCGGCGCGGGCGGACTCGGACGTGCCGGCGCGGTCGGCCATGGCGGCGCCGGGCAGGCGGAAGGTGACGCCGAGCGCCATGAGGATTCCGAGCGCGATGACGAGGACGGCGCTGCCGATGATGAGTAAGTGGCGGTAGGTCACGAGGAGACGGCCGAGGCCCCCGGCGACGGCGCCGAGCGGTACGAGGGTCGTGAGTAGGCCCAGATAGAACACGCCCGTCTTTGCCAGCAGGTTGGTGCGCGAGGCAAAGGCGTAGGCGAAGAATCCGGGCAGCAACATGGCGGCGCAGGGGCTGAGCAGCGTAGCGATGCCGCCAACGATGGCACCGGCGAGTCCAATATCAGTCATCGCGGGCCACGATACCGCGCGAGTTTTTCTGCGTCGACGTGCGTTAGCTGACAGTGATGCCTTTTCGCCAACTCGCCTCGCTCGTCATAGGGTGGACGATATGTCCAGAACTCGTCGGGAAAAATCGGCCGGAGCCGCGGCGACCACTGCTGTGCCGCGCGGCGCGGACGGCCGTCCCATCCTGCGCGATGCCTACGGCCGGATCGCGCGCGATTTGCGCGTCTCGCTGACGGACCGGTGCAACCTGCGGTGCACGTACTGCATGCCGGCCGAGGGGCTGGACTGGTTGCCGACCGATGTGACGCTCACCGATGCGGAAGTCTCACGGCTCATCCGCATCGCCGTCGAGATTCTCGGCATCGACGAGGTGCGATTTACCGGCGGCGAGCCGCTGCTGCGGCGCGGCCTGGAGACGATCATCGAGCGGGCGGCGGTGCTGACGACCCGCCACGGTAGGGCGCCCGAGCTATCGATCACGACCAACGGGCTGGGGCTCGATAAGCGGGCGGCGTCGCTGAAGGCCGCGGGGCTGACGCGCGCCAATGTTTCGCTCGATACGCTCGATCCGCAGCGCTACGCCAAGCTCGCACGCCGCGACCGCTTCCACGACGTGATCAAGGGCCTTAAGGGGGCGCGGGCCGCGGGGCTCACCCCGATCAAGGTCAACACCGTCTTGATGCGCGGTGTGAACGAGGACGACGCGGCACCGCTGCTGCACTTTTGCCTCGTCAACGGCTATCACCTGCGCTTCATCGAGCAGATGCCGCTCGGTCCGCCGCACACGTGGGATCGCACGCAGATGGTCGACGCCGCCGAGATTCTGCGGCGGCTATCGCAGCGCTTCGAGCTGTCCCAAGAGCCCGCGCCGCAGGGCAGCGCGCCGGCAGCGGTCTGGCAGGTCGCGGCGGGCGCGGACCATCCTGCGGGCACCGTCGGCGTCATCGCCTCGGTCTCGCAGCCGTTTTGCGGTGCGTGCGACCGCACCCGGCTCACCGCCGACGGCCAGATGCGCACCTGCTTGTTCTCGCGCACCGAAACCGACCTGCGCACGCCGATGCGCGAGGGCGCAACCGACCTTGAGCTCGCCGAGATTTGGGCGGGCGCGATGGCAGGCAAGAAGGCCGGCCACGATATCGACGACCCGCGCTTCATCCAGCCGGGCCGCACCATGTCCGCCATTGGCGGCTAGGAGGAGTACATGAGGGACCTGCGTATCCGCTATTTCGCGGGCGCGGCGCAAGCCGCCGGCACCCACGAGGCCGTCATCGCCGTGACCGAGGGCGAATCGCTCGCCGATCTCGCCGCGCGCCTCGGATTGGGAAATGACCGGCTCGCCAAGGTATTAGCGGTCTCGTCCTTCGTCGTCGACGGCGTCGTGACGACCGATCGCGCGGTCCTTGTTGGCACGGCTCAGGCGATCGATGTGCTGCCGCCGTTCGCGGGCGGCTAGCGGCGAGTCCACTTAAGTTTGCACATCAACTGGAGGCGGGCAGGGGCGTCTTCGTTGATGCGATCGACGGAGATTTTCACCTCTCCGCTGTCGCGCAGCTCGTGGACATCGTTAACTAGCCAATCAGGAATCCACCCCAAGGCACTGCCATCAGAGGTCAGCAGGAGCGCTCGGGGATTGACGACGTTGTCGGGCTCTTCTTGAATCTCAAGGGGAGCGCCGACATTAAGAGATGAGATCTCAAGTGAGGAGCGGTGGCGGATACCTGAGACAAAAAACCGGAACTCGACCATGTCGGCTGAGCGGTCGTAATCTTCGACGAGATGGAAAGTGTCGGTCGCGCGACCGCCTCCGGTGCGCGCGAGTATCTCGACTGGGGCGGCATCCTTGTTCAATCCAAGCCATCCGATGTATTCATCGAAGGAAGGACGCCGCTGGGACATCACTCGGTTCGCAAAAAACGCCGGCAAACGTTTGGAAACATACGGCTGTTCACGATTTGGAAATGGACCGAATTCAGTAAAATCGGGTACCTCGGCGACGTCCTTGTTGTATTCGAACACGTAGCTTCCATCAACGAGGGCACTGAACTTGCCGATCTCGTGGTAGCGACGGGTTTCTGGATGTTTCCAAATGAGCCGCAGTGAGGTCGCTTCGGTGGAGACTTCTGGCCGCTCATCAATCCTAGGTGCTGAGTGCATCCAACAACCTCCTCTGGTTCAGCTCCAACACGACTCTGGCAAACATACGCTGTTCATCTGACATTACATCGGCAGGGACCCCGGACATCGTGTTTGCGATGGAGTGCAAGTCCATGGCTTTTAACCGATCGACGATCGCGTCTTGGGCAAGGCCAGAAGCGTGAAAGTACGCTTCCCTCGCAAGATCAACGAGGCGGGGCTTCCCATTGAAGTAGCGATTTCCGCCCTTTTTAACCCAGGAGGAAGCCACTCTCGAATCTGAGAGCAGCTGCGCAATCCGGTGAGGAGGCTCCGAGAAACCCAGGGCATTTCCATGGTCGAAGGTCGGCGCCATCGTCGGTGTACCCTCCGTACGCACAATGATGCCCCAGTTTTGAAGATGTCTGTCGGTTCCTGCGACGAGCGCATCGAGAACTAGGTAAGCCATGAACTGATCTAGAGCGTTCCATTCGGGTAAGGTCGGGCTCGCATCGTAGGAGTGAAGCGCTGCGGCGACGTTGTCAACGGTGTACTGCGGGTTAGCGCGCTCAAGGTTCGCATCGAAGTCTTTAAGGAACTCTTCCATGATCTCGTTGCCGTGCTTCAGAGTTTCGGCCGGCCCAAGCACCGTTTTGACCACAACGCCCCGCTGATTGCGGCACCGGCCGAGGGCAACACATGCAGACGGAATCGCTAGGGCGCGTGCAACTGCGTGAACGACACACTCAGCCCAATCTTCACCACGTACGTCGCCAGGGGGATCGTCTCTGGCGAATTTAAAGAGCAGCTGTTTGTTCTCTAGCCAGAACTTTTCCTTTGAACCGAGGGACTCTTCGGTGGCATCCTCGGGGGAGTCTACGATGATGGGGGCCCACGATGCTCCGTCACAAACTGGACATTTGAAGATGGACATCGTGAATCGCGGGTACCTAGGGGCAGTTCGACCACTCGTCGGTGCCGTCGGAGAACTTCTGGAGTTTCCATATCGGCAGGCGCGCCTTGACCTCGTCGACGAGAGCAGTGAGGCAGGCGAAGGCTTCCTTGCGGTGAGATGCGGCAACGACCGCGACGAGCGCGTCATCGCCGACGGTGAGCGCGCCGATGCGGTGGACGACGGAAAGCGCGTGGACGTCAAAGGCGTCGGACATATCGCAGGCGACGTCGCGGATGATCTGACTAGCGCTCGGGTGGGCGGAATACTCGATGGCGTCGACCGCGCGGCCATCGTCGTGATTTCGAACGGCGCCGCGGAAGGTGACGATGGCGCCGGCTGCGGGGCGGGTGGTGGCGGCTTCGAGCGCGGCGACGTCGATCGCCGACTCGGTCACGACAGCGGAAACGACGCGAGCGGACATACGATGGAGCTCCGGGAGTTGAAGGGAACGAATGAACATCACCGTACCGCTGAAACGCCCGCGCGTCCCCCTCACGCGCGATCAGAGCGAGCGATACCTGCGCACGCGGCTCGTGCCGGGGCTGGGGGAGGAGGGCCAGGAGCGGCTGCTCGCGGCGCGCGTGCTCGTCGTCGGGGCGGGTGGGCTCGGCTCGCCGGTGCTGCTCTACCTCGCGGCGGCGGGCATCGGGCACATCACGATCGCCGACGCGGACGCCGTGGAGGCAACGAACCTGCAGCGCCAAATCGTGCACTCGCGCGCGGGGGTAGGGACGGCCAAGACGGCGTCGGCGGCCGCGCGGATTCGCGGGCTCAACGCCGACGTTGAGGTGCGCGAGCGAGGATTTGTCACCGCGGCCGATGTGGCGGCTGAGGTGGCGGACCACGACCTCGTGCTGGAATGCTCCGATACCTTCGACACCAAGTTTTTGGTGGCCGATGCGTGCGCGGCGGCGGGGGTGCCACTCGTGTGGGGCACCATTGTGGCGACGACGTTCCAGGTGGGGGCGTTTTGGTCCGCGCCGCCCGCGGGCGTTCCCGCCTGTAGCCTGCGCGACCTGTATCCGGCGGCGCCGCCCGCGGGCTCGACGCCGTCCTCGGCCGAGGTCGGCGTGCTGGGGGCCGCGTGCGGCCAGGCCGGCAGCGCCATGGCAACCGAGGCGATCAAGCTCATCGCGGGCTTCGGCGAGCCGCTGCTCGGCCGAATCCTCATCGCCGACGTCGCCGCCGCGAGGTGGAATACGGTGGAGTACGTGGCCGCGGTGCGCCGCGAGAGCGCGGAGCGGGCGCGGGCCGCACAGATTTTGGCGGACGACCAGCCCGCGATGCCCGATGACGATCTAGGAGAAGGCCGACATGATCACGATTGAGGACCACCTCAGCCAGGTGCTGGCGGGGGCGCGGCCGCTGGCCACAGTGACGTTGCCGATCGCGCAGTGCCACGGGCTCGTGCTCGCGCACGATTGCGCCGCGAAGCTCGCGGTGCCGCCGTTTACTAACTCCGCGATGGACGGTTTCGCCGTCATCGCCGCCGACGTCGCACAGGCGAGCGCGGACCAGCCGGTGCGCCTGGCCGTAACCGCCGACATTCCCGCGGGCGCGGCGCCGCGCGAGCGGGTCACGCCCGGCACGGCGCAGCGCATCATGACGGGCGCGATGCTGCCCGATGGGGCGGACGCCGTCGTACCCGTCGAACTTACAAACATTCCCGCCGGCCCGCACGAGCTGCCGGCCGAGATCGAGGTCTACGAGCCCGTTGCCGCCCGCCGCCACGTGCGCAACGCGGGCGACGACGTGGCGCTCGGCGCCCAGATCGTTGCGGCCGGGACAAAGCTCTCGGCGGCCGCGCTGTCCTCACTCGTCTCCGTCGGATACGGCGAACTCGAGGTCTACCGGCGGCCGCGCGTGGCCGTCCTCGCGACGGGCGAGGAACTCGCCGAACCTGGCGAGGAGCCGGCGCCCGGGCACATCCCGGACTCGAACACGACGCTCGTACAGGGCCTGCTGCGCGAAGCGGACTGCGAGATTGCCGAGGTCGCCCGCACCGGGGACACCCCGGCCGAACTCCTCGCGGCGCTGCGCCAGGCCGCGGCGGGCGCGGACCTCGTCATCACGACGGGCGGCGTCTCGGCCGGCGCCTATGACGTCGTGAAGGAAGCCACCTCCGGCGCGGGAATCACGTTCTCCAAGGTTGCGATGCAGCCCGGCAAGCCGCAGGGGCACGGCCTCATCGAGGCCGAGGGCGGCCGCAGCGTGCCGATGCTGTGCCTGCCCGGCAACCCCGTCTCGGTGTTCGTCTCCTTCCACATGTTCGCCCGTCCCGTCCTCGCGCTGCTCGCGGGCCAGCCGATGGCGGACGCCGTCGCGATTCATCCGCGGCGGATGGCAACGACGAGCCTCGGCTGGAAGTCCCCGCCCGGCCGGCGCCAGCTCGCGCCCGTGCGGCTCAGTGAGGCCGAGCGCCCCGGCGACCTTCCAACGATCATCCCCACGCATCGCCTCGGCTCCGGCTCGCACCTCGTCGCCTCGCTGCACAAGGCCAACGCGCTGGCGATCGTGCCGGAGGAGACGGACGACGTCGGGCCGTGGGACGTGTTGGAGGTCATCGAGCTATGAAATTCACGCATCTGAACGACGTGGGCGCGGCCTACATGGTCGACGTCACCGCCAAGCAGCCGACGGTTCGCGAAGCGAGCGCCGTGGGAGAGGTGACCGCCTCGCCCGAGGTGCTAGCTGCGTTGCGCGAGGGGCGCGTGCCCAAGGGCGACGTCCTCGCCGTCGCCCGGATCGCCGGGATCGCTGCCGCCAAGCGGGTGCCCGAGCTGCTGCCGCTCGCCCACACGATTGGGGTGCACGGCTGCGAGGTCGGCGTCGAACTCGCCGAGGATCGCGTCCTCGTGACCGCGACGGTGCGCACGGCCGACCGCACGGGCGTGGAGATGGAGGCTCTCACGGCAGTGACGGTGGCGGCGCTCGCGATCGTCGACATGGTCAAGGGCGTTGACCGCTCCGCCGCGATCACCAACTGCCGCGTGACGCGCAAATCCGGCGGTCGCTCGGGCGATTGGGTGCGCCCCGGCGAAAGCGAGTGATCGCCAGTGTCTAGGGCGCGGCTGCACGCCATCATTCTCGGCGGCGGCACTGCCCGCCGGCTCGGGGGCGTGTCCAAACCCGACGTCAACTACCGCGGGCGACGCCTACTCGACCACGTCCTCGACTCGCTCGGCGAGGCCGTCACCGGCCGAATCGTCGTCGTCGCGCCCGAGACCGTCGCGGTGCCGGACGGCGTCGCGCGCACCCTGGAGGAGCCGCCCTTTGGTGGGCCGGTCGCGGGCATTGCTGCGGGACTCGCTCAGCTCGCGACGGCGGTGCCCGCGACGCTGGATGATGACCTCGTCGCGATCCTGACGTGCGACGCGCCGGCCGCCGGTCGAGCGCTGCCTATCCTCCGCTCCGCACTCACGAGTGAGCCGAGCAGGCACGACTGCGCGATCGGGCGCGATACCGCCGGGCGCGAGCAGTACCTCCTCGGCGTCTACCGCATCGCGGCGCTGTGGCGCCGCATCGAGGAGTGGGAGCCGAGCGAGCTTGCGGGTGCACCGGTATGGAAGTTTATTTCCGCGCTGGATATCGCCGTCGTCGACCTACCCGCCGAGCTCACGCGCGATATCGACACCCCCGAGGACCTGCGCCCCAATTAGCCCTGTGAATAGATCGGGCCTAACCGCGATCGAGCCAGGAGGCGGGCGGCAGCGAGCACCCAAAGGGGTTATTCATGCGGGCCTGGCAGGCCGGGCAGAATTCACCGGCGCCGGCAAACGTGGCGCCGCAGCGAGCACACCGGCTCAGCGTCAATTCTTCGAGGACCTTGACCTCGCTCTCCGAGCCCTCCTCGGAAGTGGCGTGGTGCTCGCGAGTAAAGATCGCATTCCACGCGAGGGTGCCGGTGCTTGAGAGCGCTGCGACGGGGCACAGCGAGATACACGTGCCGCAACCGATGCAGCCGCGCGCGTCGTAGGTGAGGTCGAGGCGAGCAGCTTCCTCGTGCGCGCGCGGGTGCGCGGGCGCCCGCGGAGGTTGAAGAGCGAGGACCTGGGTCGGGCAGGCCTTCACGCAGGTGCCGCAGGCGATGCAGCCGGTGGCGGCCAGGTCCAGCGCGGGGGAGGGCACATCCCCCTCGCGGCTCCGCAGCTGCCAGATCTGCTCCACGAGCTCGGCCGTGCTGCGGGCGTGCGGGGTCTCATCGGTGGCTGCGACTCGCAGCAGAGAACGCCGCGAGCGCGGCATCGCGCGTGCATCGAGCACCTCAACGCTCCCGCGCGAGCGCAGCCGCGAACGCAGCGAACGCCCAGGCTCATCGGGCGCAACAACCTGCGGCGCCGTTGCGGGCTCCCACGCCGAGCAAATCTCAGCGATGAGCGAAGGGAGCTCGACGTCGTGGGTGAGGACGATCCGAAGGTGCGGCGTCGCCAGTAGTTCGAGCCAGGTGCGCTCATCGATCTCATCCGGCCCGCCGGGAATTGCCACGACGATCACGTCAGCACGCGGCTGCTCCGCGCGCGTTGGCGGTGTCTGCAGCGCCGATTCGTCGACGAACCAGACGTGCGTGATCTCGGCGAGTTCGCCCGCCCAGCGCGCCAGCGAGGCCAACGGCCCGCTCATAGTGCGGCGGCGGCGATCGTCTGCGCTCCGAGGCCAGCGATGCCGCGGTGGTAGTGCGTCGTGGCGGTCTCGCTAAACCGCGTGAAATATCGCGGGAGCCACTGGCCGGCGTGCTCTGTCAAAAAGGCGTCGTAAGCCGCCAAGAAGCGCTGCGCACTCTCACCGCGATCGATGCGATCGAGCGCCTCGGACAGGAGGTAGGCGAGGAATTCCGCTTCGATCGCGACGTGGTCCTCGGGAACCTTCATGAGCAGCTTGGATTGCAGGCCGAACTCGCGGTAGGCGGCCCGTACCTGACTCGTCTCCTCGTCGAAGACGAGCCCCTCGCGCGAGCGATGGACCGACTCCCACGGCGACGGGTCGACCGGGCCCGGTCCGCTCATCATGTGTTGGTGGGCGAGGCGCAGCTCGGATTCGGTTTCGTCCGTGGCGGCGAGCGCCGCGCTCATCCCGAGCTCGTGGCAGGCGGCCTCGAAGTGCGGGCCTTTCAGCGGCCATTCGGCGAGCTGATGGGGATCGCGCAGGGCGCTGAGCGTCTGCTGGTTCAAGGTGGTGGCAAACGCTGCGGAGATGACCGTCCACGCGATGGCGCGGTCGGTAATATCGGCGGCATCGATCGCCTCGAAGTCCCGTTTCGATGCCTCACTCATTGGCGCTCTCCACCTCGTGCGTGCGACCCGAAAGCTGCCCCAGAATGTGGCCAATGAGCGGGCCGATAATCGCCAGTGCGTCTTCCACGCCGCCGGTGGAGCCGGGCGCGTTCACGATGAGCGCGCCGCGATCCCCGCGTGCGCTCACGCCGACGAACCCGCGGGAAAGCGTCGCGAGCGGCGTCGCGGCTAACCCCGCGAGCCGGATCTGTTGGGCGAGGCCATCGAGGCTCAGCGCAATGAAGGGCTCGGTCGCCTCTGGGGTGTTATCGCGCGGCGTGATACCCGTGCCACCCGTCGTGACGATGACGCGGGCTCCCGCATCCAGCGCCTCTTGCAGCGCGGAGCGGATGTAGTCAATGTCGTCGGGAACGACGACGGGATGCGCCACCTCGACGCCAAACTCGGCGAGGCGGGCGAGAGCGAGCGGGCCGGAGCGGTCCTCGGCTTCACCGCGCGAACAGCGGTCGGAGACGGTGATGACGGCGCCAAGAACGGGCGCTTTCAACTTCTCTGGCACGTGCGTTTCGGTCATACCGCCACACTACGCTGGATCGCCAAAACGGCGATATTGTGGGCGCATGGCGAAAATGAGCGAAGAAGAAAAGATGGCCGTCATGCACGCGTGGCTCGACGACGTGTGCACGACCCTCGACCTGGACCGCGCCGTCCTTGACCACGTCACGCCGCAGATGCTCGATCTCATTCGCATCGTCGCCCACGGACCCTCGCGCCCGGGTGCCCCCATGACGGCCCTGCTCGTCGGCCTCGATGCCGGGATCCGCTACGGCCGCGCGGAAGCTGACGCGACAGGAGAGGGTGGCGCCGCCGATCCGAACCTGGCACTCGCCGCGCTCATCCGCGACGACATCGACGCCGTGACCGCACTCGTCTCCGCCCAGGAGCATGACGCCTGAGCCCCGCGCTAGAGGTCGAAGCCCTTCGCGACGCCGATGAGCACGGCCCCAATCCCGAGCGCGATCGCGCCGGCGAAGATCGCGCGGCGCTCGCGGCCGGTCTTCGGCTCCTTCAGCCAGTACAGGGCGCCAAGGGTGGAGATCACGACGCCGAGCTGGGAGAGCGGGAAGGCCGTCGCGACGCCGATGTTTTCGTTGTTCCACACGAGCTGGGCGACAGCCGAAAGCCACAGCGCCCCGAGCCCCACAAAGGCGGCGAACTTTCGGCTCGCCAGGTCGGTGCGCCAGGGTCGGGGGCGTGCGCCGAGCGGATATAGGTGATCCCCACCGAGCGCCACCGCGTGCGCGAAGCGCGATCCGGGCAGCAGCAGCCGAACTGGTGCATCGCCCACCCGCGCCGCGGTGAAAAGGGCGCAGCCCGTGAACATTCCGAGCGCCTGCGGCGCGATTGTCCCAAAGCCCGACACCTCGCCGACCCGCAGCATCGCCGGATACGTAATGAAGCAGGCGCTCGCGAGCAGCACTGCCGGCAGGCCGTAGCGCAGCGGGATGACGGGGTAGTCGGCGGCGTCCCCCACGCGCTCGCTGCGGCGGTCTTCCCAACTGATCGCGGCCGTACCCGCCGTGATGACGATGAGCGCAAGGCCGCCAAAGACCTTCGCGAGGGTGGTCGCCCATTCGCCATAGCCAATGACGCCAAACAGCGCGAGGCCCACGAGCTGGATCCCCGTCGTCAGCGGCAATGCCCGCGAGACCCCGATCGCTTTGAACGCCCACAGGATGTAGTACAGCCCGGCCGAAATCAGCAGGCCCGAGGCATAGGCGAGCGCCGCATCCGGCAGCGAGATCTCGGGCCGAAGCACGGCGAAGACGACGGCCGATAGGGCGAGCGCCCCCGTCGACATCCCCATGAGCTGTTGGCGCAGATTGCCGCCAACCCACGGCGTCAGCAGATTCGTAATGCCCCAGATCAGGGAAGGAAGTAGCGCGAGGACGAATGTCACGCCCCCATTGTAGGGAGCAACAACGGCGGCGCGAACCCCGCGCCAGTGGCCGGGCCAGCGCCGCCGGAAGCGGTCGCGCGGAGCGCTACTTCATCGCCGCGTTGCCTTCCTCCTGCGCCTTCTTCAGCGCATCGGCAACGGGAATCGTGCCGAGGAACATCTCCTTGATCGTGTCGCCAAACGCCGTCATTCCGGCATTGACCTTCGCCCCGACGGGCGCCGGCAGCGTGTCGCCCTCGGCGGCCTTCTGGAACTCAGAGATGTCGACGTTCTTTTCCTTCCAGAAGTTCTCGTACTCGCTCTGCGCATCGACGACGGCCGGAATGGCCGCGCCGGAGGAAGCGAGCGCGAGCTGGCCATCCTTGGAGGCCAGCCACTTCAGCACCTTGACGGTCGCGTCCTTGTTCTTCGTCGCCGCATTGCCAAGCGCCGCCACGGAGTGCACGACAGACTTGCGGCCCTCGGGGCCAGCGACCATCGGAGCAATGCCCCATTCGAAGTCGGCGTTCTCGCTGATCGCCGGCAGCGAGTAGGGCCCGGACTGGAAGAGTGCGAGCTTGCCCTGGACGAACAGGTCGCGAGCCAGGTCACCGTTCTGGTTGGTGTCCGCCGCGCTCGGTGCCACGTGGTGCTTGTTGACGAGGTCCACGAGGTACTGGAAAGCCGCCACGCCCTGGGGGGAATCGAAGGCGAAGTCATCGCCGTCTTCCACCTGGAACTGCGCGCCGGCCTCACCAAGGAAGTTGCGGTAGATCGCCTGCAGGTCGGCCTGCGAGTTGAAGCCGAACTGGACGCGCGAATCGGCGTTGAAGCCGTCCTCGCCGGCATGCTTGCCAGCGCCGTCCTTCGTCAGCTTCTTCGCGGCATCGAGCAGCGTGTCGCCCTCGCCGCCATCGGGCGCCCAGGTGAGGTTCGCCGGATCGACGCCGGCTTCCTCGACGAGCGACTTGTTGTAGAACAGCGCGATGGAGTCCCAGATCTGGGGCACGCCCCACAGCTTGCCGTCGCGCTCGTAGAGCGTCGCCGTCGATTCGATCCACGCGTCGTGATCATTGCCGACGACCTCGCCGATGTCGAGCAGGTTGCCGTTATCGGCGAGCAGCCCAAAGCTCGAAGAGTTCGTCCAGAAGATATCGGCCATGTCGCCGGACTGGATGTCGAGCGGCAACTGCTCCCAGTACTGGCCCCACGGCACGACCTCAACGTTGACCTTGATATCGGGGTTGTGCGAGGTGAAGGCGTCGAAGGATTCCTTATAGGCCTTCGCGGCGTTCTCGTCCCACAGCCGGAAGGTGACGGTCGTGGCGCCGGTGGAGCCTTCCTTCTCGGTGCTGGATGCGGTCGAGCCGCCAGAACCACCCGATCCCGGCGAGCACGCCGTGATCCCTAGTGCCAAGGCGGCGATACTTGCCGCAAAAACTCGAGAGGTACGCATCTATCAACCTTCCGTCGGGACAGTCCTTATTCGATCTTCTCCCACAATGCGCCATAAATGCGCCTCGGAACGGCAACGGTTTGACAACAATTGCGCTAGCGCAGCCCGGAAAGGCCGATCGAGCGCGTGATATGCCGCTGGAAGATAAGGAAAAGGATGATGAGCGGGGCGAGTGCCACCGTCGTCGCGGCCATGACGAGCGTCCAGTTCGATGAGTACTGGGTCTGCAGGCTCGCCGTCGCGACCGTCAGGACATTCCATTCGCGCTTGGGTGCGATGACCTTGGGCCACATGAAGTTATTCCAGTGGCTGACGACGGTAATGAGGAGCAGCGTGGCAAGGATCGGCTTGTTCATCGGCAGCATGATGTGCCATAGCCGGCGCAGGATTCCGGCGCCATCGATGCGGGCCGCGTCCATAATCTCGGTCGGCATCGAGCGGAAATTCTCCCGCAGCAAGAAGATCGCATACGGCGAGCCGAACATGAAGGGCACGACGAGGCCCCAGAACGTGTTCTTCATGCCGGCCTGCGTCACCATGACGTACAGCGGAATGATGGTGACGACGGCGGGCACCATGAGCGTTGCCAGATAGACCCAAAACAGCGCATCGCGGCCGGGGAATTTCAGCGTCGCGAACGCATAGGCCGCGAGGATCGAGGAAAACATCTGCCCGATGACCATGACGGCGACGACCTGGGCAGTGACCGCGATCGGTACGACGAAGTTGTGCGAGCCGGAAAACAGCTGCGTGAAATTCTCAAAGGTGATCGGATCGGGGGGAGTCAGCGGTGGCTGGGTGGCGAACTGCCGCGGCGTCTTGACCGCCGTCATGACGGACAGAACGAACGGGCCAATGACCATGAGCGCGGAGCCGATGAGCATGAGGTAGGTCAGCAGGTTCGCGAGCCACGTCGCGCGGGATTTGGAATGCATCGCGATCACGTCATGTCGTAGGTGATCCGGCCGGAGAACCAGCGCTGCTGAATGAGGGTGACGATGACGAGGACGACGAAGAGGCAAAATGCCATCGCCGAGGCGTGCCCAATATTGTTCGAGACGAACGCGTCCTGATAGATGCGCGCCGCAATCACGTCGGTCGAGCCCGACGGGTAGCCCGTCGCCGAGCCCGTGAGCCCGTAGACGAGGTCGAAGACCTGGAAGGAGGAAATGACGGAGGTGATGGTGACGAAGAACGTCGTCGGCATGAGCAGCGGCAGCGTGATCGACCACAGCGTGCGGGCCGGGCCCGCCCCATCGAGCTTCGCGGCCTCGTAGACGCCGCTCGGGATCTGCTGCAATCCCGCGAGGAAGAACAGCGAGATATAGCCGACGGTGGACCACACGGATACGAACGCCACCGCGGGCAGCGCGAGGTCGGGATTACTCATCCATTCGATGCGGCGGCCCAGGATCGTATTGAGCGCCCCTGTGCTCGGATCGAAAATCCATCGCCACACGACGCCGAGCGCCAGCGGGGCACATACCCACGGCAGCACGAAAATCACGCGCAACCAGCCGGTGCCCGGCAGCTTACGGTTGATCGCGACGGCCAGCAGCAGCCCCAGGATGATCGAGGTAGGAATCGACATCAACACGAAGGTGAGCGTCACCCAGATCGAGTTGATGAGCTTGGTGTCAGAAAACAGGGACGCGTAGTGATCGAGCCCTACAAAAACCGGAGGGGAGATGAGGTTCCAATTGAACAGCGACAGGATGATGATGAGGATGACGGGCACGACGAGAAAAATGCCGACCCCGATAAATGACGGGATCAGCAGGGCATAGGCCGACGCGGTTTCACGACGCCGGGCCTTGCGATAGCCGGGCCGGTCTTTCGCCTCGATCGCAGCTGAACTCATGGACACTCCTTAGCTGTCCACACAATACCGCCGATAGTGAGACGCTGCACACGGCACGACGCTAGCCCGCGCGCTTAAACCACATGATCTCACCAGGCATTCCTGCCAGCGCGCAGGCCTTGCACAACAGCCCCTCGCGCGGCAGCCGCATCCGGTGGAATTCGCGCCCGCATGCGCACACGCCGCGGTACTTCGGCGGGACGCGCGGTGCGTCCCGACCCACGCTGACCGAGGCGCTGCCGCCGAGCGAGCGCGCCACGTGTTTCCAGATTGGGCCGTGGCCGGCCAAGGGTCCCGCGATCGCGTGTGCGACCTCGTGAATGACCGTGTCCTTCGCTTCGGCCTCCGAATACAGCCGCATGAGGTGGCGCGAGACCGTGATCTTGTGGTGCGTGTAATTGCACAGCCCGGCTCGCCGGGTGGCGCGGTCGTAGCTGAAGGTCCAGCCCTGCAAGTCATGCTCGCGCATGAGGGTGAGGGCAAAGTCGCGAAGTTCATTCAGGTCCACGCCGCTACGCTAACCCCTCGACGCCCTAGCCCTGCAGGTTATCCACAGCGCTGTCGTACTCATGTCATCTTTCGACGTGCGGCGCGGCGCATGGTGTCTGATGATTGGAAGTACTCAAGAAAGGAATCGATATGGTCACCCTTGGTCTTATCCTTCTCATCCTCGGCCTGCTCCTGAAGGGCATGTCTATCCTCGTCACGATCGGCCTCATCCTCCTGGTGGTGGGACTGATCCTGAACCTGGTGCCGATTGGCGGCTCCACCCGCAGAGTTTGGTAGCTGCCCCCGCAGCACTCTCAAACCCCTGTCCCCTGGAGGCCTCGACGATCATCGTCGGGGCCTCCAGTGGTAAATCGCTCCCCCCCCTGGAAAGATGGGTGCATGGATACTGCACGTACTGATCGCATCGAAGTCGCTTTACGTATCACTGGGATTGCCATCATTGTGTTGGGATGGTTGCTCAGTGTTTTTGGTGCCAACGTCGACAGCATGCTCGCAGCCTACGCTCAGGGGAATAATCCCATGGGGGCCTCGGCTTTGTCGTCGATCTATTCGATCCTTGGCCCCGTTCTCACCACCGTTAATGGTGTCGTTCTGATCGCCGCGTCTCTCGTCATTAGGGCGCTGAAACCCCATGTGTGGCCGTCGGGTGATCAGCGAGATTCGTAGTTCTGCGATTAGCTAGCGGAATTCGGAGGCACTCTGGCGGCAACGAGGCCGGCAGCAATGCAGGCTGCTCCGGCCGAAGGCGCTTAGAGCGCTGCGAGCTTTTTTCTGATGCGCTGGGCGCTGACTTTGCCGCGGGTGCCGAGTTGTTGGGCGAAAAGTGAAATCCGCAGCTCTTCGATCATCCAGCGGACTTCGCTCAGGGTGCGTTCGCGCTGCAGATCGATTGGCAGGCCTTCGGCGGTGCGCACAGCTTCGTCGTACTCGTCGACGATTTGGGTGACTTGCCAGGCAGCGGCCTGATCGCCGTGGACGTTGGACTCGGCTCGCTTAAGGCGCGCGGCGGCGCCGTTGAGGTAGCGGGCGATGTCACGGATGCGATCGGCGCCCGTGGCGGAAATGAAGCCGGGGTAGACGAGATCGGCAACCTGCTCGCGCACGTCCTGGACGGTGTGCAGTAGCGCGAGCGAGTTCGCTGCTTTGACGGCTGCCAGCACATCGCGCTGAGCGTTGAGCACCTCGACGACGCCGCCGAGCACGCGGTAGAGCTCATCCTCGATACGCGCCTTGACGTGGGCGAGGAGGGCCTCGTAGTCCGAGCGCGTCATGGGGGAGCGGGGCACGCCGTCCGGGGCGGTTTCGATGAGGTGGCTGGCGGCGGCTAGCTGGGCGTCGGCGACGAGCGCCTCCGTGCTGGCGTAGGGGGAGGCGGCCAGGGCGAGGGCCTCGGCGCCTGTCCAGCGGGAGGTGACGCGCCCGAGCGGCAGCGCCGAGTTCAGGGCGACGAGGCGCGCGATGCCCGCGGCGTGGCGGGCCGCCTGCTCGCCCGCGTCAGCGAGGATGCGCAGGTTCGCGCTGTAGGGCGCTTCGCCCTTGATTGGCCCGGCCGCGACGAGGGCGGGATAGCCGCGCACTCGCATCCCGTGGGCCGTGGTCGTCTCCACGTGTGCGGGCAGCGTGGGGTAGTCCGCCGGCCACTGCGTGAGGCCAACGAGCTCGTCGATGGCGCACTGGCCGGGGGTGGCTGGTGCGGCGCTTGCGTTAGATGCCGCGGGGGCCTGCGCGGCAGGCTGCTCGGCGAAGGCGGCTCGCACGGCGGAGGCGACCGCGTCGCGCGAGGCCGGGGCGAGGCGGCGCTGCAGGTTCACAAGGTTCGTGCCCTCCTCCAGCACGGCACCGCGCTCGGAGATGACGCGGAAGACCACGCGCAGGTGGCTCGGCAGCCGTTCGGCGTCGACATCCTCGGGGGTGACCTCGATGCCGGCATCACGCGCGGCGAGCTCGGCGAACACCTCGAAGAAGCTCGGGGTGTCCTCGCCCTCGGGCGTGGTGCCGCTCGCGACGGCAGCGAATTCCGGGAGCCAGGCGCGCAGCCGGCGAGCGGTTTCGGGCGCGGGCACGAGGTGTTTGCGGATCGGCTTGGGCAGCGCGCGGATCGCGGCGACGACGAGTTCGTCCCAGTAGCCCGGCACGACCCAGGTGAATGGGTTCGGCTTCAGCTGGCCCAGCACGGCCGCCGGGATCGTGACGGTGATGCCGTCGACCCGGCTGCCCGGGCGGAATTCGTAGCTGAGCGGCAGCGTGATATCGCCCTGCGTGACCTCCGTCGGGAAGTCTGCCTCGTCGATCTCATCGGCGTGGGGCAGCAGCAGTTCCTCGGTGTAGTTCAGGAGGTCCGGGTCCTTACGGCGGGCGCGCTTGAACCACGAATCGAAATGCCGCGAGGAGACGATATCGCTCGGGATGCGCTCGTCGAAGAACTGCTCGCGGGCCTCCTCATCGGCGAGCAGATCGAGGCGGCGCGTGCGCTCGGCGAGCTTACGGGCGGCGGCGAGGGCGTCGTCGTTATGTTTGACGAAGCGGTGGAAGGTGCGCCATTCGCCTTCAACGAGCGCCTTGCGGATGAACATTTCGCGCGCAATCTCACGCGAGGCGGCCGTCCCGACGCGCGAGAGCGGGACGACGCGATCGGCAACGACGGCCAGCCCGTAGAGCGTGACTTTCTCGTGCACCATGGCCGCGCCGCGCTTGGCCGACCAGAACGGCTCGGAGAATTGGCGTTTGATGAGGTGCTCGCCCGCGTCCTCGATCCACGTTTCCTCGATTTTTGCCACGGTGCGGGCAAACAGCCGGCTCGTCTCCACGAGTTCGGCGGCCATCACCCAGTCGTAGCGTTTGCGCGCCAGGCCCGAGCCCGGCCAGATCGTGAACTGGGTGCCGCGCGCGCCGAGATAATCGCGCTTTTGCTCGCTGTACGTCCCGACGTTGGACAGCAGCCCGGTCAGCAGCGAGCGGTGGATCTCATCGGCCCCGGCGGTGTGGTTGGCCGCCGTGACGTGGGCGGCCGCGGCGGCGACGTCGCCCCCTGCGTCGATGATGTCGCGCGAGCGGGGCAGCGCGAGCTGGTGCAGCGTCAGGCCGAGCGGGCGGGCGAGCTGCTGGAGCTGGCGGACAACATCCTGCCATTCGCGAAAGCGCAGGTAGTTGAGGAACTCGGCGCGGCACAGCCGCCGGAAGGCGGAGGAGGACAGCAGCTGCTGCTGGGTGCGCAGGTAGCGCCAGAGGTTTAAGTAGGCGAGGAAGTCCGAGGTGGGATCGGTAAAGCGCGCGTGCAGCGGATCGGCGGCGTCGCGCTTGTCGGCCGGGCGCTCGCGCACATCCTGGCAGGACAGCGCCGCGACGATGACGACGATCTCGGAGGCGCAGCCGAGTTTCTTTGCTTGCAGCACCATGCGCCCCAGGCGCGGGTCGATCGGCAGCCGGGCGAGCTGCTTGCCGATCGCGGTCAGGCGCGCGGGCGAGCCGGGCGGCCCATCGGCGAGCGCCCCGATCTCGGTAAGAAGTTGGACGCCGTCGCGCACGGCCTTGGCCTCGGGGGGATCGACGAACGGGAAATCGGCGACGCGGCCCAGGCCTAGGGAGGCCATCTGCAAGATGACGGAGGCGAGCGAGGTGCGCAGGATCTCGGGCTCGGTGAACTCCTCGCGCGAATCGAAGTCCTCCTCGGAATACAGTCGGATCGCGATGCCATCGGCGACGCGCCCGCACCGGCCCGAACGCTGGTTGGCGCTGGCCTGGCTCACGGGCTCGATCGGCAGGCGCTGCACCTTGGTGCGGGTGGAAAATCGCGAGATACGCGCGTTACCCGGATCGATGACGTAGCGGATACCCGGCACGGTGAGCGAGGTTTCCGCGACGTTCGTCGCGAGCACGATCCGGCGGGTATCGTGCGGTGCGAAAATGCGATGCTGCTCGGCGCTGGACAGCCGCGCAAACAGCGGCAGCACCTCGACCGCGTCGGGACGTCGGCCGCGCAGCGACCCCTGGCCCGCGGGCAGGTAACGATCCTTCAGCAGATCGCGCAGAGCGGCGTCGGCGTCGCGAATGTCGGCCTCACCCGCGAGGAAGACGAGGATATCGCCCGGCCCCTCCGCCATGAGCTCGGTGGCGGCCTCGCAGATTCCCGTCACCTGATCGACGCTCTCCTCCGTCTCCCGCACCAGCGGACGGTAGCGGATCTCGACGGGATAGGTGCGCCCCGAGACCTCGATGATCGGCGCGGGCGTGCCGTCAGCGGCCGCAAAATGCTCGGCGAAGCGCTCGGAGTCGATCGTCGCCGAGGTAATAATGACCTTCAAATCCGGGCGGCGCGGCAGCAGGCGCGTGAGGTAGCCGAGCAGGAAGTCGATGTTGAGGCTGCGTTCGTGGGCCTCGTCGATGATGATCGTGTCGTAGCGGCGCAGGTCCGGATCGGACTGGATCTCGGCGAGCATGATGCCGTCGGTCATGAGTTTGAGCAGCGTCTCGGGGGAAACCTGCTCGGTGAAGCGCACCTGGTAGCCGACGGTGGTGCCGAGTTCGACGCCGAGCTCGCTTGCGATGCGTTCGGCGACGGAGCGCGCGGCGATGCGACGCGGCTGGGTGTGGCCGATGAGCCCGGTGATGCCGCGCCCGAGCTCGAGGCAGATTTTCGGCAGCTGCGTCGTCTTGCCGGAACCGGTCTCGCCCGCGACGATGACGACCTGGTGATCACGGATCGCCGCGGCAATATCCTCACGCCGCGCCGAGACGGGCAGCTCGGCCGGATAGCTGATCGCGGGCACCGACGCGCGCCGCGCCGCAAGCTCCCCCGCCGTAAATGCCCGCGGCCCGGAGCGCTGCGAGCGGGCGGGGGTGCGCCTAGAACCACGCCGCGACGGCGTGCGGGCACGGTTGTCGGGCGGGGTCTTCGGCATGGCTCCAAGTGTGCCACGCGGGTCAAATTCAATTGCGTCGGCACTCAATCGTTATCGAGGTCTCACACTGCGGAAGCGCGCGGCGCCGCGCGATTGTCGGGGCAAGACTCCAGCCATGAGCACCGACACCTCCCCTCGCACGTCGGCTCGGACCGACGCCAACGAACGCAACGCCACCATCGCCGTGACGGTCTTCCCGATCCTCGTGATCGCCGGCGCCGTCATCGCCTACCTCGCGCCCGGCTCCATCGCGCCGACCCTCGGGCCGTGGGTCACGATCATGCTGGGCGTCATCATGTTCGCGATGGGCCTGACGCTCACGCCACCGGACTTCCTGCTCGTCGCCAAGCGCCCGCTACCGATCCTCATCGGCGTCATCGCGCAATACGTCATCATGCCGCTGGCGGGATGGGGGGTCGCGACGGTGCTCGGCCTGCCGCCCGAACTCGCCGTCGGCGTTATCCTCGTCGGCTGCGCGCCCGGTGGGACCTCCTCCAACGTCGTGACCTACCTCGCCAAGGGCGACGTCGCACTGTCGGTGACGATGACGTCGATCTCGACGCTGCTCGCCCCGATTCTCACCCCGCTGCTTGCGCTGTGGCTCGCCGGCCAGCGGATGGACGTCGACGGGGGCGCGATGGCACTGTCGATCGTCAAGGTCGTGCTCATTCCCGTGCTCGCGGGCCTGCTGCTGCGCTTCCTGCTGCCGGGCCTCGTGGCGAAGGTGCTGCCGGCGCTGCCGTGGCTGTCGGTGGCGGGCATTACCGGCGTCGTCATGGCCGTTGTTGCGGGCTCGGCTGACAAGATCGCCTCGGCCGCCGCGATCATCATGCTCGCCGTCGTTATTCATAACGCCATCGGTTACGGCCTCGGATACGGGCTGGCCAAGGTGACGGGGCAGCGCGAGGCGGCCTGCCGTGCGACGGCCGTGGAGGTCGGGATGCAGAACTCCGGGCTGGCCGCGACCCTCGCCGCGACCTTCGTCTCCCCGCTTGCCGCACTGCCGGCCGCGATTTTCTCCGTCTGGCACAACCTGTCCGGTGCGCTGCTCGCGGCGTTCTTCCGGCGCCGGCCCATCGCGGACGAAGCCGAACCGGTAACGCGCTGACCCGACCACTGCGCGCTGACCCACCCACGACCCGCAGGCATCGCACGGCTGCGCGTCGGCAAAAAAAAGACGACAGCGCCGACTGGCCGGTCCTAGCCTGGCCATATGACTGCACCACGAACTCAGCTTCTAGCCGTGCGCGTGCCGCAGGGCGAGGCCATCAGCGCCGAGAGCGCCGTCTCGCCCGCGTGGCAGCGATACTACGAGTTGCAACGCGCCTCGGTGATCGAAGCCTTCGGTAACGCGGACCTCATGTCTGCCGATGCCGCGTCGTTCCACGCGAATCACGCCCACCTGAGCTCCACGTCCCACGAGGCGATCTATCTCCTCGTTGCGCCACCCACGGTGAGTTCGGTGCATGATCTCGCGAGCTGTGGTCCGATCACCATCGCGCGCGAGGATGCGGCAGTCTTCGACGAGCTGGACCCAGCGCGCATCCTCGGGCGCTGCAGCGTGGAATGGCAGCTGGATAGCAATCTGCACAAGGCGTGGCTCGATGTCTATATCGACCCGGCCTTTCGGGGAGCGGGCCTTGGTAGCGCGCTGGTGGCGTTCGGGCGCGATGAGGCCCTGGCGGCCGGGCGCACCGAGATCGAGGCGTGGACCTTCGCGACGCCGATGGCGACTCCGGACGCGGGCGGCGAGGGCGAGAATCTGGGAGTGTTGCGACCCCACGTCGGCACAGGTGCGATCGATGCGAGCGCCGATGCCAGCCCGTTCGTGCTGAAGTCAGGTTTCGGCCTGGAGATGATCGAGCGGTTTTCCGCGCTCGAGAACCTGGCCGACCCCGAGACCCTCGCGCGGGTGCGCGCCCGCGCGCACGAACTGGCCGCCATCGCCGCCCCGGACTACGAGCAGGACTATGAACTGCTGTACTTCGCGGGCGGATACCCTGCCGACATGCTCTCGGACGCTGCCCAGATGTACACCGAATTCACCGCTGACATCCCGCACGGCGAGGGCGATGAGCCGACCCCGTTTACGGCTCAGAAGGTGCGCGAGCAGGATGAGCAGATCGAGAACCGCGGGGTCCGCATCCACCGTACGGTCGCTTGCGAGCGCGGCACCGGCCGCCCCGTTGCCTATACGACGATCTACTGGCGCGACACGTCAGCCGGACCGTCGCAGGAAGATACGTGGGTGAGCCGCGACCATCGCGGGCGCCGCCTCGGTCTTGCCATCAAAGCCGAGAACCTGCTGCGCGTGCTTTCCGCCAACGACGAGCGCCTCGCCGAAGCCGGCAAGGCGGACGTGCGTCGTCCGCCTGCCACTCGGATCATCACGTGGAACGCAGACGAGAACGCGCACATGTGGGCGATCAACGAGCAGCTGGGCTTCGAGGTTGTTGGCGCCGAGGCCTGCTGGCGGAGTTTTTACTACGACGACGCCTGGCATCCGAAGCGAGCGAACGCGGCCCGCGAGGACTAGAGGATCTGAGGCCTAGCGGCTCCGGGCCCCAGTGACGCTGAGGCCGACCGACGTCGAGTGAGCCGCCAGCTGCGCCCGAGTTCGTTACGCTAATCACATGCCCGAACGCCGGTCTCCCCTCAGAACTGTCCTCGCGGTCATCGCATGGCTCTTCGGCGCTGCGATCGCCTACGGCGCGCTCACCACGATCGCGCCCGACGCACTGACGCCGCCGCTGGCTGAGACCGGAACGTCGACGGCGTTTCCCTACGCCCAGGTCATCGACTTCCCCGTGCTGCTCGGCGGCGGACTCGCGCTCGTCGGCCTGGTATTCCTGTTCGGCGGCATCTGGCGGCTCCGGGCCGGCGGCACGGCCGCAGCCCTCGTCGCGGGCCTCGCCTGTCTCCTCGCTGGCGGGGTGCACCTGTACCGGGGCTTCGATGCCGGACTCGCCTCCCCGCCCCGCGTCGCCGCCGAGGAGGTCTCGCCGCAACCCACGACGCCGCCCGACGGCGATGCCGCCCCCGAGGAGGAGAAGGCCCCCGCGGGCCCGCTCAGCGAGCTCACGATCGCGCAGCTCAACGTCGCCGATGACACCGAGGTACACGACGCCCTCGTGCGCGATCTCGTGCGCGCGCAGCCCGACGTCATCGTCATCGCCGAAGCCGGCCCAGGCTACGGCCAGGCGCTCGCGGACCGCCTCGCAGCGCGCGAGGCCGGAACCTTCACCGTCAATGAGTCGACCGCCTCGCTGGTGGTCCTCACGAGCGCCGATACGACGACGCTCGCCCCCGCCCCCGTTCGCTCCCTCGATACAGCAACGAACCGCACCCGGATTACGCAGGGCGGCTCGCTCGTCCTGACCGACGGTGCAGACACGACGATCTACGCGGCGGCCGTTGCACCGCGCGACCGCGCCGACATGCGCCCCTACCAGCTCGACATCTCGGGCCTGGCCGGGGCCTGCGAGCACGACAACCTCGTCATCGCTGGCGACCTGCGCGCCTCCATGAACGCGGGCCCGCTCGCCCGCTCCGGCTGCACCGACGTCGCAACCGAGCTCGGCTACGGCGGATTCGGTACCTGGCCGGCGGGCGCGCCCGGCTGGCTTGGCGCCTCCCGCAGCCACGTGCTGCTCGGACCCGCGCCCGCACAGGGCGCCTGGAAGCCCGAGCACATCGCCTACTTCAACATTCCGCGCTCCAACCACCGGGGCCTGGTCGTCACCCTCACCCGTTAGCCCCCGGCTCGCTCCGCTTGCTGCATGAGGCGCCACCGCGCCGCCCGCGGCCTATGATGAGGCCATATGAGCCTGCCACGACTGATCGCCACCGACCTCGACGGCACCTTCTTGTCGCCCGATACTTCTATCAGCGAGACCAACCGCGCCGCCGTCGCGCGCGCTCACGCGGAGGGCATTCCGGTCGTCTTTGCCACGGGCCGCCCGCCGACCTGGCTCGGTGTTATCGACGACGTGCAGGACGCCGATGACCGCGTCATCGCCGCCAATGGAGCCGTGCTCATTCACGCCAAAACACGCGAGATTATCGAAGATTATCCGCTGGAAGCCGACGTCGCGCACAGCGTGGCGAGCGATCTGCGGGAGGTTCTGCCCGGCGTGAAATTCGCCGTCCAGCAGCATTTCGCCTTCGGCTACGAAGAGGGCTTTGCCACCGAAGCGCCCGCCTCACTGCGCGGGCGAATGTTCGCGGGGCAGCTCGACCACCTCATCGCCGGCGAGCCGTTCATCAAGCTCCTGGCGCGCCACACAGATATGGGCGCGATCGAGATGGCGCGCCGCGCCCGCCCAGCCGTCGGCGATCGCCTCACCGTCACGTTTTCCATGAGCGACGACTACGGGCTGCTCGAACTCTCCGCTCCCGGCGTGACCAAGGCACACGCGCTTGAGCGATTCGCCACCTCACTCGGCATCGGCGCGGCAGACGTCGCGGCCTTCGGCGACATGCCCAACGATCGCGCGATGCTCCAGTGGGCGGGACACGCGCACGTCATGGGCAATGCGCATCCGGATCTCGACGACGTCGACGCCCGCCGCATCGGCACCAACGGCGACGACGCCGTCGGCCGCACGATCCTTTCCTGGTTCGACTGACGCCGCAGCCACCAAGCTGCACCCACCAAGTGGCACCCACTAACTAGCGGCGCGCCGCTCCTTCTTACGGATCATGTCGACCGCGAGCAGCGTGCCAATCACCGCAGCGCGCACGTCGCGATCCGCGGCCGGATCGAAACTCACGAGGAAATTCTCCTTAGCGAGCAGGAACGAAGCGACATTGCCAAGGTTCCGGCTCACACTCGCATAGGTTACGCCGCCCGCCGCATCGGTGATGGAAAAGTCGAAGTCGAACACGGACCCGCGGCACATGAGTTCCCGACCATCGGCGAGCGTGATCGCCAGATTGCGCGTCATGAAGCGGATCTTCTTCAGGATGTCGGCGAGGTGACCGGCGGGCGTCGTGAGTGTGAAACGGTCACGTCCGATCCCGACGGGGTCATCGGCGCGCACGACGAGCGTGCCGTCCATGTCGGTGGCTTGCAGGCTCCGGTTACCGAGCAGGAAGCGGGTACCGAGCCCGCCGAGTGTCGCGACCTGGCCAACATCGCGGCCGTCGGGCGTCGTAATCGTGTAGTCGTCGTCGATGAACGTGCGCACCTGGCGCATCACGATCTGATCTTCGGCAAGAATTCCCATACCGCCAAGCTAAGCGCCTGGCCAAGCGCCGCGCCTCCACCCGGTGGCGGATCTTCACGCCCGGCGTGCACTCCGGTCGGACTCGCCGTAGGATTTCAACTAGATACGCCGACCAAAGGAGTCAGACATGGGCAAGAAGTCCTTCATTCTCGGCGGTATTGTCGGGTTCATTCTCGGCAGCCGCGCCGGCCGCGATCAGTACGAGAAGCTGAAGTCGATGAGCCAGGACCTCTGGCAGTCCGACGCCGTGCAGACGGGCGTGTCGAAGGTGGAAGACACCGTCGGCTCCGCCGCACGTAACCAGGCCTCCAACCTGACCGACAAGGTCGCGGACCTCGTCAAGGACAAGATCCACTCGGCCAAGTCCAGCGGTAGCGAAGCCAAGCTCGATCATTACGTTTCCGGCGGCGACAAGCCGATGGATCCGGCCGAGCCCGGCCCCGACGTCAAGTAACGACTCGCAGACCAATCGCGTCGGTTCGCCGACGCAGCCGCGCACCAACACACCACCCAACCAGCGCGGCTTCCCGCCCGACCGAGCTCCCGCACCCGCTCGGTCGGGCTTTTGCGTGCCCGCCCTCACGCCGACCACACCTGCCGCTTGTTCGCACACGCGACTACCCTTAAGGGCGTGACAACGCTAGCCCCCTCACCCGGTCAGATCCGCCGGTGGCGCCGCGCCCTCGCCGAGGAACGCGCCGAAGCCCGGATCTACCGCAACCTGGCAGCGCGCGCCACCGGCGCCGAACGCCAAATCCTCACCGAACTCGCCGACGCCGAACGCCGCCACGAGGCCCACTGGGAAAACCTCCTCGGCGAGCATGCCGGGCCGACGCGGATGCCGCTGCAGGTAGCAATCCTCGGGTTTTTGGCGCGCGTCTTCGGCTTCGTCTTCGTCCTCGCCCTCGTGCAGCGCAGCGAGGAACGCTCCACCTACGAGGCCGACGTCGACGCCACCGACCAAATGGCCGCCGACGAGCGCATCCACTCCGAGGTCATCCGGGCGCTCGCGGCCCGCGGTCGCGCGGCGATGTCTGGCTCCTTCAGGGCGGCCGTCTTCGGCGCGAACGACGGACTAGTCTCCAACCTCGCGCTCGTCCTCGGCATTGGCGCGGCCGGCGTTGCCGATTCCACCGTCCTGCTCACCGGCGTCGCGGGCCTGCTCGCGGGCGCCCTATCGATGGCCGCCGGCGAATACGTCTCCGTGAAATCGCAGGTCGAGCTGCTGTCCGCCTCGGCCCCGGATCCGCGCTCCGCCGACGCGGTCGCCGCGCTCGACGTCGACGCCAACGAACTCGCGCTCGTCTACCGTGCCCGCGGCATGGACGCCGAGGCCGCCGCGGCCCGTGCCAGCGACGTCCTCGCCACCCACTCCGCGGCGCTAGAAGCCTCCGAGGCCCCATCCCTTGATGGCGTCGGCTCGCCCTGGATGGCCGCCGGCAGCTCCTTCCTGTTCTTCGCCTCAGGCGCGATCATCCCCATCCTGCCGTGGCTCTTTGGCCTATCCGGCGTGCCGGCCATGGCACTGGCCGCCGTCCTCGTCGGCATCGTTCTCATGGTCACCGGCGGCGTCGTCGGCGTGCTGTCCGGCTCCTCCCCGCTCAAGCGCGCGCTCCGCCAGCTCGCTATCGGCTACGGAGCGGCCGCCGCCACGATCGTCCTGGGCCGCCTCTTCGGCACGAGCATGAGCTAGCGCCGTGGACATCGACCTGGCCGGCGGCATCGGCATCGGGCTGCCCGATCTCTTCCGCGCCCTCGACCTCACGGGCGTCTTCGTCAACGGCATCCTCGGCGGCCTGATCGCCCGCCGCAAACAATTCGACGCCGTCGGCTTCGCCTTCCTCGCCGTCATGAGCGCCCTCGGCGGTGGCATGCTGCGCGACATCATGCTGCAAGCCGGCCCACCGGTCTTCCTCACCGACCCGACCTACCCGCTGACCGCCCTCGCGGGCGCAGCCGTCGCATTCGTCGCCAAATTCGACCGCAAATGGTGGAACCGCGGCTTCATCCTCGCCGACGCCCTCGTCCTTGGCTGCTGGGCCGCGACCGGTGCCGCAAAGACCCTCGGCGTGGGCCTCGGCTGGCTCGCCGCCATCATTTTGGGCACGACGACGGCGGTCGGCGGCGGCATGATCCGCGACATCGCCGTCGGCAAGATCCCCGCGATCTTTGGCGGCACGACGCTGTATGCGACGGCCGCCATTGCCGGCGCCGGCACGATGGTCGCGCTCGAGCCGTTCTTCACCGTCAACCTCGCGATGCTCATCGCGATGATCGTGGGCTTCACACTGTGCGTCTTGGCCCGCTGGCGGCGCTGGAAGCTACCCGAGCACAACGACTGGACCATCACGCTGTCCTCCTCAGATTTCCGACGCCTGGTCTCACCGACGCGGGTTCGACGCGGCAAGAACAGCGCCAATCGTTTCCGCCGTGGCGAACCTGGCGCGGGTAGCAGGCGCCGACGCGATGAGCGCCCCGAACATGACCGCTATGAGCGACGCGAGGGCGGGGGACCTGAGGCCGAGCGCCACGAGTCGCACGACGACGAGCGCTAATCGCTCTAACCAATAAGCGCTCCAGCGGATAATCGCGGCGGATCATCGCTCCAGCCGATAATCATTCGCTCACCCGCGCCCCCACACACTTACTCAAGGTTGCTGCCGTAGACCTGCCCACCTGGCACCCACCCGCGCACCCGCACACGTACCCACGCGCGCTCACGGTCACCTGCGCACACTCACGCGCCCCCGCGCGTGTACTCCCGCACGCTCATGCGCACCCACGCGAGTACCCTGCACCCGCGTACGCGCGCCTGGGGTCTGTCCGATGAACGGTGTGTGGGGTCCGGCGGTTTTCATTAGTGGGTGGTTCTCTCGAACCGTCCGGCGAAGGTGATCGCGAACGCGTTCAGCGCAGGCTTCCACCTCATCACCCAGCGTGCCCGGCCTCCGCCGCTGGGGTCAAGCGAACGCGTCACCAGATACAGGCACTTGATCGCCGCGGCCTCGTTCGGGAAGTGCCCGCGAGCCCGGACCGCCCTGCGGTATCTCGCGTTGATCGACTCGATC